>JABXHP010000249.1 GCA_013373575.1 Oceanospirillaceae bacterium
AAGAGCGTGTAGTCCACTGGCGTTTTAAACATCAGCTGTAGCATTTCACCGAAAAGCGCAGGCTCAAAGGCTTTCATACCCATCTTAGCAGCCCACATCACTTCAAGCTCTGCCTGAATCAGAGCGGGAAACTCGCTACGGGTCTCTTCTAGCACCGCTTGGGCAGCAGGATCATGGGTTAACAGGGTGTTTAATGCAGACCAGAGCATCTTGTAGTTCTGCTCGGCAGCAGCTGGCTGATTAAAGAACGAAAAGTGACGACCGCCACCCGTCCAGGGCTGATAGTAGGGATCGAACGACTCCATGAAACCGAAGGGGCCATAGTCTAGGGTAAAGCCACCAAGGGCGCAGTTATCACTGTTGAAGTTCCCCTGACAGAACCCGACCCGCATCCAATGAGTCACCATCCTTGCCAAGCGCTGACCGTAGAGTCGAGCCAGCAAGACAACTTGCTCAGAAAACGGCGCGCTGGTATCAATCTCATCTTTGTACTCGCGCTCGATTACATGACGAACGATCAGCTCGAGCTCTTGCATAGCCTCTGCGTGCTCTTGCTTGCGAGCGCGACGGGCAAACAGCTCAACCTGACCTACACGAAGAAAGGAGCTGGCCACTCGCGTTGAGATAGCACAGGGTTCTACTACACGAATATCTGGGTCGTAGCTCTGCGTATTTTCCGAGTACCAAGGGCGTACGGCTTGATCTTCCGTCGATACAAACAGACTTAGCGATCTAGAGGTGGGTACCCCTAGGGCGTACATCGCCTCTTGTGCTAAAAATTCACGCACGCTAGAGCGCAATACAGCGCGGCCATCACCACCGCGGCAATATGGAGTGCGCCCCGCTCCCTTGAGCTGCATCTCCCAACGTTTACCGCCGCGTGTCAGCTCCAAAATAGAGATCGCACGGCCGTCCCCGTACCCATTACCGGTCTGGAAAGGACACTGGCGGTAATACTCGGTGCCGTAAATCGAGAGCGCGTATCCACAAGCCCAGCCCGAATGGCGCATGGGCTCGGGCACTTGACTCAAGTCTCCGGAGAAGAGTTGGCGGAACCCATCTGTTTGGGCCAAGTCGGCATCAAATCCAAGTTCATCGAACAGCGTTTTACTGTGGCTGATATACACGGGAGACTCGAGCGGGGTCGGTTTAACGGGTACATAATGGCCCGAGAAAACCTGCCTAGGTTCATAATCCTCTCCGTCAGCCGTTGCCTGCGGATCCGCTGTCAACTGTTCCATCAGCGAATAGCTCACATCCTTCGCAAGCTCATCGAGGGATTTGATCGCTGACTGCATGTTTGCTCCCGAGCTGTTGGGCTGAAACTTAGAATTCATATGAGCGACCTCTCTGACAGTTGACCCGCATACGCAGCTTGACCGCAGTTCGACTTCCCGGGGAAACCCTGTTTCTAACTACCGGTTACTAGATGGATTAAATACTAACCTATCTGGGCCCAAAGGGCTTAACCCTAAACGTCCAGACGGGTTGTAGATTGCTCAAGATAAAAAGACCCCGCGAGTTGCGGGGCCGAGGGTTGGTACAATAGGAATGATTCACTAGTTTCAAAGATCACTCTGGCTGCGGTGGCAGAGGCACGGGCTCCTGTGGCCAATCCGCTGCAATCTGGTCATCGCGTTCGTTATCATCGTATGTCCACATAATGCATACCTCCTGAATTAACTTTCAACTTCAATATGCACTAGATTTAAGATAGATTAAAATCAATAGCTTCTATATTTTTTATAGACGAATATCTATTATTTAATACAGGTGGGGTATGGGACGTCTACATGCGCGTATCGGCACTATCCGTCAATTGGAGATCTTGATTGCTGTCTACGAGCACCGGTCAATCACTGCTGCCGCTAAAGTACTGCACCTGACGCAGCCCACGCTCTCAATGCAGCTTCGCAAACTAGCTGATTCGGTCGGTACACCGCTCTACTCGCAGATAGGCAAGCGTTTGGTGTTTACCGAAGCGGGGGAAGCGGCGGTAAAAACGGCACGCGAAGTTCTGGAGAGCTTTGATCGCTTAGAGATGCGTTTAGCGGATCTGCAAGGCATGAAAGCGGGCACTCTGCGCCTCGCTGCAGTTACTACGGCGAAGTATTTGGTACCCCATCTACTCGGTGACTTTGTGCATGAGTACCCTGGCGTTGAAGTCGATTTTGATATTGGTAACCGCCGACAAATGCTCGCTAGCCTCGCCGAGGGGCTGAGCGACTTCTTTGTCTTCAGCCATCCACCCGAAGATGCTGAGATGGAGCTACACCGCTTTGCTCCCAACCATTTGGTACCGGTCGTTAGTCAGGATCACCCTCTGCCCAGTGATCGACTGATCAGCCTAGAGCGCTTTGCGCAGGAGCCCTATTTGGCACGCGAAAGCGGTTCTGGCACTCAGTTCGCCATTGATAAACACTGCCGCAACCAAGGGATATCGCTGAACGTCCGCATGACAGTGGCAAGTAACGAGGCGATAAAACACTGTGTGATGTCGGGCTTGGGTGTCTCGATTCTACCTAGACACAGCCTTGTGCTCGGCGGTGCCGAAGGGCTACGAGAACTGCAGGTTGAACACCTACCCATAGAAGCCGAGTGGTACCTAGCCTACCTCAAAGGCAAACAGCTATCAGTGGTGGCCCAAACCTTCCTAGACTACGTCCTGGCTCAGACACCTAGTGTTGAGGTGATGCTAGAGAGCGCGTTTATACCAAAGAGGTAGCTTTTTGGCTTGGTTGCGAGCGCTTTTCGCTCGCTCCTTCGCGGATCTGGACTGGGCCCTGTAAAAACTCGGTTTATCGAGCGGATGTTGATCAGTATTTAAAGGGTATCAAGCCACTCGCTCACGTTGGATACCAGGGGTTCTGACTTTCCTTTGAAGTAGTGGTCGGCACCTTGCACCGCTATTTGGGCAGATTTTGGATTACCGGCTACCTCTATCATCTGCAGCCGATCGGGCGCCATGCGCAGCACCGCAGGATAGTCATTAAAACCATAGAGATCGAGCACGGGCATCTTCATGCTCTCTAATTGGAAGGGCTCCACCATGGGCTGCTTGTAGTCTGTTGCTCCCATACCGATGCCCACATACGCATCAAACTGGCTAAGAGCAGAAGCGGGGCTGTTCTTGATCCAACGCATCGCCATATGAGAGCCGCAGCTGTGCGCCAGTAGCACGCGTTTCTCACTGCCCTGCTCTTTGGCGAACTGCAGCGCTGCTTCTATGCGCGGACCCGCCGCGTCGAAAATTTCGACATAGTCATAGTATTTTGCTGACTTCTCCAATACCGGCATCTGAATACTCAGCGTGTTCCACCCAGCCTCCGCTAAGCCGATGCGTAGAGGGTTAACCACCGTCTCCCAATCTGGATGGTAGCCACGACCATGAGCAATAACGACAGTACCTTTGGGCTCATCCGCCTCCATGTAAATCGCGAGGAAGTTATGCCCCTCGGCTTCAAGCTCGATCGCCTCACCGTCCCAGATCACATCCACAATCTCATCCGCCATACGCTGCTCTCGCTCAAGATCAGGCTCTGCCGCCAAGAGCGTTGAGCTGGCGATGAGTGCAAAGCCCATAGACAAGGGTAATAGAGAATACTTCATAGCGACGACCTCGCGACTCTTTCGTTACTAAAGATACACTTGATTAAGATTTAGTTGTTTAAGGTCTACATCGTCAGAGGTCTAGGAGCAAGGGGCTAATCGCTTGCGAGTTGTGCCCAACACTGCCAACTCTGCTGACCACTTGCCCAATACTTACGCTCAAATGCGCTCATCGGCTCTGCTGCTGAGTAATCTTGAGTTGAACTGGCGATACCCGCTTCGTTCAGCGCTAGGACAAATTCATCGATATAGGTTTTCCAGTTACTACGCACGACAAGCTCCCCACCGAGGTTGAGCAGCGAACTGAAGACTGGACTTGCGTGCCAGCGCCGCTGCAACTGACCCGGTTTGGGGTAAGGGTTGGGATAGAGCAGAAAATGGTAATCCAGGTGCCAGCCTGCCTCCTCTGCCAGACGCCAGAAATCCATCAGGTCGGCACGCACAAATAATAGATTATCTAGTGTCTCGTCGAAGCAGCGCTGATGCTTATCTAATCGCGCCTCGGAGCGATCCAGCGCCAGCACTGCATGTTCCGGAAAGCGCTGCGCAATGATGCGTGAGCTTTCACCAACGCCACAACAGGAGTCAAAGATTAATGGTTTGCCCTGCTTATCTACCCACTGCTGAGCCTGTTCAAAAGCAGCTCGAGTGTGATCGGCAAAGGGTTTCTTGAATGGATTGGCGAGGTTGCGCTGCACAACCTCTACCAGACGTTCATGCACGCCGGCCTGGCTGGAGGTGACTGCACGCGAATTGCCTTCGAACTCTGACATCTGCGTCTTACCCTTGTAAACTTCGCTGATAGGTGTACAGGCTACCTAGGTGGGCATAGCGCTTCATCTGTTGCTGCAGTTGGTCCCAACCTATCGACTCAATGTACCCCCATAAACCGCCCTCAATATTGGGAAACCCCAAACCTAAACGGGCAGCGAGGCTTAGATCTTCGGTGCTGGCAACCACCCCCTCATCCAGTGCTCGCAACGCTTCGTTCAGCATCGGCAGCATCATGCGCCAGTGGATCTCCTCATCGCTAAT
>JABXHP010000129.1 GCA_013373575.1 Oceanospirillaceae bacterium
GCCACTGAGGGAACATATCAGCGTCATAAAATGTCATACCTGAGGGGGCAATGCTTGGATCCCATATCCAAAGTGGATCTTGGTAACCTTCGGGCGAATAGTCCAAGCCGATATCACCGCCGACATACTCTTTGCCATAGGAGACCACTGGCCAACCATAGTTACCGTTCTGCCTTATCAGATTGATTTCATCACCACCCCTCGGCCCATGCTCATGCGCCCAAAGCAAGCCTGTTTGAGGCTGCAGTGCCATGCCTTGTGGGCTGCGATGACCGATAGAGTAGTGTTCCGGCAACCATCTCTCTTGGGTGTTTGCTCTCTCTGGCGAGCGCAGATTGAAACGCAAGATTGAGCCAGCATGGTTGCTAACATCTTGAGCATTTTCCCGCTCGCCCCGATCTCCGAGCGAAGCGTAGAGATGATCTCCATCAAGAACTAAACGGCAGCCAAAATGAGCACCCGAGCCAGAACTGTGGTTGGAGACAAATATATCAGTCAGGCCTTCTAAGCGATCATCCACCAGACGCCCTGAGGCGACGGCCAATCCAGTACCAGCGCTGCCGGGTTTGCTATAGCAGATGTACACCTGTTCTGATTCAGAATCATAGGCGACATCAAGCATTCCACCTTGACGGAAGCTCGAAACCCGCGGCGCAGGTTTTATCGCCTGCTGCACCCCAGTTGTTAAATCAATATGCAATAGCGCACCGGCACGCGCCGTTACTAGAACCTCAGTTTCACTGACCTGAGCCACACCCCAAGGGTGAGAGATTGATCCGCCAATCTGCTCTATCGTGTAAGCCTGCGCAGACAACGACGTGCCGATTAATACCGCGAATAATAGGTGCTTAGCCATCTACCACCTCCAAGCTTCAGCGCGATTCGTTTCAGAGTTGTAGAGAACAATGCCACCGCTCTGCGGTGATATTCCCGTTGCCGCCGATATGACTACCTGGTGAGTCACAAGAACTACTAGCTCATCACCACCTAGCCCCTCTAAATAGGTATTTAGCTTCGCCAATGTGCTCTCGCGCTGCGCATACCCTTGAAAAAAAGAGTTCAAACCAGAAAAGGTGGACCAATCTCCTAGGCCAAGAAGTTCTGCTGTTTCACTGCAACGACACCACTGACTCGATAGAACCTCAGTGAACCTAAGGTTCGTTGCTCGCAGTTTGCTGCCAATCTCACGCGCCTGGGCACGGCCTTCATCATTCAGATTCCGCTGTGTATCACACTGGGAGAGGTCAAAATTTTCCGGATCACCGAATCCCGGTGCCAGGGCGTGCCGCATGAAAATTACATTGGCATTTAACTGCTCAACTCGCTGCGCCAAGGTCTCTGCCTTCAATGGCAGTACAACGAGCAGTAAGCTAAGGAGCCCAAACCAGCGCATAGCAATCTCCTACTAATCAACTACTACTGATTACGCGGTGCTGCTCGCTTTCGATTATATAAAACGGGATTAGATAAGCGCGATTAAACAGAGCACGACTAGAGAGGGCTCGATTAGATTGCCTTCTATTGGATAGGCTCGGATTATCCGGTTAGATTCAGAGCGCGGCGGGATCTACCAGCTCGATGAGATCAAAGGCGACCTCTTCGTAAGGATGGCTGGTCAGGAGAGCGTTAAGGGCAGCCTTTAGGCAGTGTGGTTCGCAAATCATCTCTACGCGCCACTCTTCGACCTGCTCAAGCTCACCCAGACGCCCTATGGCAGGATTCGCACCCGCTACCGGCCTGAACTGACCTGTCCCTAGAGTCTGCCAGCAACACTCACGATAGTTACCCTGACGCCCCGCTCCGGCGTTGAACATAGCGTTTTTTACCCGCTCTAAGTCAGCGCTCGGGACGAAAAAGACGATCTTATACATCTAGGGTTAGGCGAGCACTTGAGGAGTCGCGTCTGCGATATCGAGCATGGGAGCGGCATCTATCGCACCCGCATCCATCATTTCGGCAAGCTTGCTTAGCGTCTCAACCAGCGCTTCCTGCTCCTGAGCGGGCAATTTATCAAAGCGATCAATGAACTGATCATGCAAAAGCGCGGGGACAGACTGAAGCACAGACTCTCCCTCGGGCAGCAGCCTAGCATTCACAATGCGCTTATCGGCAGTGGAGCGAACGCGCACCACAAGCCCGCGCGCCTCTAGGCGATTGAGTATCGTCGTTACCGTCGCCTGACTCAGCGACACTTCTGCGGAAAGCCGCTTTACCGTTACATCGCCAAGCGCGCCAATGGAGCGCAGCACCATCACCTGAGGAATAGTAAGCCCCGAGCTTTTGGCTATACGCTTAGACTGGATATCAGTCGCACGGATGATTCGTCGCAGTGCGACTAAAACGTCCTGAGCTTGGTAATGATCCGCTTTCAAACTACTACCTCGGTAAGATGCGACCAGGTCGCGATTAGAGCACAAACATTATCGCGCCGCTATGCAATCAAACGCCAACAAGAAACGATTAGAGAGCTAATGTTTAGAGCTATAAAGATTTGAATTCTAAACATTAGACCTGTTAGTATCAACCAACACTTTGAATGGAAGTCCAAAAAGTCACTAGACACTTTGGACCTCAATTAAGAATAACTAAACTGTTTTAAAACGGGAGCAACAATGAAAAAGCAGATTCTTGCTGTATCACTCCTCGCTGCTAGCACAGGTGCATTTGCTGGTGCGCACGGTAGCTGTGGTAGCGTTCAGATCGCTGATATGAACTGGGCATCAGCCACTCTTATCGCAAACATCGACCGTTTCATCTTGGAAAACGCCTTTGGTTGTGAAGC
>JABXHP010000260.1 GCA_013373575.1 Oceanospirillaceae bacterium
CCGTATTTGCCCAATATTTGGCAGACGCGGCGCGCATCGGCATCGTGATTTAGCCCTTCATGTACAACACCAACGCCTAATAGATGCCCCTTTTCCCACCAGACAGGACGCGCGGGAAAGGTTGGATCCTGCGCCAGTTCCGCCTCAACCTTGGCACGCGTCTCCATGGATACCTCTTTCTTGTTCACTTCGATGTAGTAGGTCACACCGATGGAGAGGATGATCAAGATAAGAATCATTAGCCGTTTGTTCATTGCGCGCTCGGAGTGTTGTTAGTTGTTGGGCTGGAAGTTTACACATAATCACCGTTCAATTGGAGCAGACGGCGGATTTCTTCTTTGGAGTGCCTGTCCCTCTAGAAACTTTCTTTGCACCTAGATGAGTAGATGAGTGCCTGTCCTCCTAAAAAAACTTGAGAAGTTAAAATACTGGTCTAACTTTTAAGAGAGATCCCGGAATCAAGGATGAAGCCGTGTGTCGACCAAGATGCCAACTCGTATCTCTAGAAGATACCCCCTACTACCACGTTGTATCGCGCTGCGTTCGCCGATCATTTCTCTGCGGTGTGGACACCAGCACCGGAAAGAGCTACGAACACAGGCGCGGATGGATAGAGACTCGAATACACTTTTTATCGTCGATTTTTGCCATTGATATTGCGGCTTATGCCGTAATGTCGAACCACTACCATATCGTCGTAAAAATCACTCCTGACCAGCTAAGTGCTCTGACCGATGAAGATATTCTTCGTCGATGGTGCACCCTCTACCAGGGCCCAATAATCGTGCAACGAATGTTGACCGGAGCCTGTTTAAGCGATGTCGAATTCCACCAAGTGCGCGAGTTGGCGTCAGTCTACCGAAAACGATTAGGTGATTTGGGCTGGTTTATGAAATGCCTGAACGAACCGATTGCCCGTGAGGCAAACGCCGAAGATGAGTGCACGGGGCATTTCTGGGAGAGTCGCTACAAAAGCCAAGCGCTTAAAGATGAACGCGCTCTGCTATCTTGCATGGCATATGTCGACCTCAATCCGGTTCGGGCACAAATGAGCGATACACCAGAAAGCTCTGAGTACACGAGTATAAAGGAGCGTTTAAAACCATCTGAGACTCTCGCGCAGTCAATCCTGTCGAACTTCACAGAGAGTTCAAGCCCGAAAGATCTTTCGCGAAAACCGCTTCTGCCATTTAAGAGACCTAAACAGCCTGCGTCAGATGTTGAGCTACCGTTCGAATGGCAAGACTATTTGGTCTTAGTCGACCTTACTGGTCGTGCAGTAGACCCCAGAAAACGGGGCAGCATAAGTAAACGACTGCCTTCGATCTTGTCACGACTCGAGATCAGCGAAGCCGACTGGGTGATTGAATCCTGTAACTTCGAGGAGAATTTCCGGCGAAGGCAGCACTCTCATCGTAGAATTGCTTAAAAACTTAACTTTCACAATCGATCGCAATCGACCTAGCAGAGCCTCGACCGCTTCGCTTTGTCGTTTTTCAGCTTAATGTGCGGAAACCACTGAGAAAGCGAGAACAGAGACAGAGTGTCTGTCCCTCTTATGTTCCACTCCTCTCTGCAAAGCGGCCCTCTCGATTAGCAGGCAGAGTGCCTGTCCCTCTGAGTCTTTCGCTTCGGAGAGAGACAGAGCGAGACAGAGTACCTGTCCCTCTGGATTTGCTGCTGTTAAGCGACCCTTTAAAAACAGAGGCAGAGTGCCTGTCCCTCTAATTCAATAGATAGACAGAGTGCCTGTACCTTTGGATCGCCACTTATGTTTATGCCCTTCGGAAAGGAAGGCATAGTGCCTGTCCCTCTGGTTTTTCGTATCGAAACTGAAAAGGGCCGCTGTTAGGCGACCCTTCGGAGAGAGACAGAGTGCCTGTCCCTATAACTTCTAACCCTTTTGAAACAGAGACAGAGTGCCTGTCCCTCTGGTTCTTTTCTCTTGGAGAAGAGACAGAGTGCCTGTCCCTCTCATTACTCGAGCAAAGCGAGACAGAGTGCCTGTCGCTCTGGATTCTTTCAAAACTAAAAAGGGCCGCAAATGCGACCCTTCTAGCGATAGGGCAGAGTACCTGTCCCTATTGTGTTTATTTTTGGTGTTCTGCCTCTAATCCGGACAACGTGCTGCAGTCATAGCGTCCGCGACAGTACATGTAATTGTCCAAGTGATATTACCCGCTGTCTGGCGAAGGGCATTGAGGTTTACGGCCTCAGATACACCATTCGAGTCGAGGTCGAAATAAGCTGTTAGGTAAGCGTTGGACGTATCGGTGTAGGTATAAATAATCCCGTCAACGTTATTGCCAGTTAACGATGTAATACCCGCACTAGCAGCCGTGGTTGGAAGCGCTCCGTTCACTTGAGTATACTCTTCTATTTGTGTCTTTGCGTTGCCCATTAGCACAGCGCCTTCTGAATATTTCGAGCGGTAGGTGTAATCCTGATAAGCCGGCAGCGCAATCGCCGCCAAAATCCCTATAATCGCAACAACGATCATCAATTCAATGAGCGTGAAGCCCTTCTGCATTTGTCTCTTCATGATATTTCTCCAGCGAGTAATCTTTCTCTCGCTGTAGCCACGACATCCTGCCGAACCACAGCGACTGCTTCCTAATAATTTTAAGTCCCAGTCGACCGTCTTGCTTACGCTTCACACGACCCACTTGCATACAAATATAGACCCATTCTGCGATTTGCAAAGGGGACGGTGGATTTTTTTTTGCCGCGTTTCTCATCAAAGTCACAAACGCCAAACCAATATCGAGCAAGATGTAATTCTTTCGCCACAAAATGCGAGTCACGTCGTTTAGATCCCTGCGACCAATGGCGACACAAATTGCTTATATGGCAACCCTGTGCCATATTTTCTTTTATCTAAACCAAGAGTTTATCTAGAGCGGAGCCGAGGATTTGGCACAAGGTTTTCAACCCCTAAGTGGTCTGGCCAAGCGACTGGTCAATGACGGCGTATTCACCGCAGA
>JABXHP010000309.1 GCA_013373575.1 Oceanospirillaceae bacterium
TCCCGTCAGGATACTAAAACCCCTGTGAAAATTGCTGTCATCGCCATGGTTGCCAATATGGTGTTTAACCTGGCTCTGATCTTCCCTCTGGCACATGCGGGGTTGGCGCTGGCGACGGCGCTCTCGGCGTTTCTAAATGCCGGGTTGCTGCTGCGAGGCTTGCTCAAACAGGGAGTGTTCCACTTTTCGCCGGGTTGGGCAAAGTGGTTGCTGCAGTTAGTGAGCGCCAACATCGCGATGGGCGCTCTGCTGCTCTACTTCTCGCCCGAAGTGAATGAGTGGTTACATGCCGGCCTCTGGACGCGCGTGCAGTGGATGGCGTCGTTAGTTGCCGCTAGTGTTGCTGTTTATGGGTTGGTACTTGTGGCATTAGGGTTGCGACCCAGACACTTGAAAGGGTGATGGGGAACTGCGTCAAAGTTGACCTGCTCTGAATGGCACTCAGCTCCAGCAACTTTTTGGGGTTGAGGGTCCATGTAAAAAAACCGAATAGGTGGCTCCCTTGTATTAAATGTTGGCTCAATAGGGCACTCTTGGGCTCAGCGCCTCAGAAACTACTCATTTTTAATTGGTTAGGTCTTAATCAGTTAGCGCTCAATGCGCTATAATCTCGCGCTTACGTTTGCTTGGCGCATATTACTAGGTGTAATTGAATGGAACTGATTAGAGGGCTTCACAATCTGCGCGATCACCATCGCGGCTGCGTTGCCACAATCGGTAACTTCGATGGTGTGCATCGTGGGCACCAGCAGGTACTCAACTCGGTTCGCCGAAAGGCTGATGAGATGGGTTTGCCGAGCATGGCGATCATCTTTGAACCTCAGCCAAACGAGTTTTTTAAGCCGGATGCCGCGCCACCAAGATTAACCCGTTTCGGTGAGAAGATCCGCCTACTGCAAGCAGAGGGTGTCGATCGCGTTCTATGCCTGAGCTTCAACGAACGCCTTCGGTCGCTATCCGCGGATCAGTTTATCGAAGAGTTATTGCTCAAAGGGATTGCCGTAAAACATTTCGTTGTTGGCGATGATTTTCGTTTTGGTTGTGACCGTCGTGGTGATTACCAGCTTCTTCGTGAGGCGGGTGAGCGTCACGGTTTTACTGTCGCGGATACCGAAACCCTGAAGATCGACGGTGAGCGCGTTAGCAGTACGCGTATACGCGAGGTGCTACTCAATAATGATCTGCAGCTAGCAGCTCGTCTGTTGGGTCGTCGGTACCGTGTAACTGGCCGAGTACAGCATGGTCAGAAACTAGGACGTGAACTTGGTGCGCCAACTGCAAATGTGCGCATGCATAAACATGTATGCCCGATGCGTGGTGTCTATGCTGTACGCTGCAGTCTGCGAAACGAGCGTTTTTATGGCGTCTGTAATGTCGGTATGCGCCCAACGGTAAACGGGTTGCGACCGGCACTTGAAGTTCACCTATTAGATTTTAACGGCGACCTTTACGGGGAGCTGCTGAGCGTTGAGTTTTTGCATCCGCTCAGGGCAGAGCGCAGATTCGAGAACCTTGAGGCGCTTCAAACACAAATTAAGCTAGATATAGCCGCAGCGCGTGACTGGTTCGCGTCTGCAAACCTTTAACTTGGGATCACACAATGACCGATTACAAACCGACTCTTAACCTTCCGGATACAGCGTTTCCGATGCGCGGCAACCTGCCGCAGCGCGAACCGCAGCGCCTGGCGCAGTGGTATGAAATGGGTCTGTACGAGCGAATTCGCGAGGTCAGCGCAGGTCGTCCTAAGTTCATTCTGCACGATGGCCCTCCGTATGCGAACGGCAGCATCCACATTGGCCATGCGGTTAACAAGATCATCAAAGATATGATCATCAAGTCCAAGACGCTTAGCGGCTTCGACGCCCCATACACGCCCGGTTGGGACTGTCATGGTCTGCCTATTGAGCACAAAGTTGAGACGATGATCGGTAAAGCGGGTGAGAAAGTTCCCTACCGCGAGTTCCGCCAGAAGGCACGTGAATATGCGACGGAGCAGATCGCTGGTCAGAAGGAAGATTTCAAACGCCTCGGTGTTCTCGGTGATTGGGAGAACCCCTACCTTACGATGAACTTCAAAACCGAAGCGGATACTGTGCGCGCGCTAGGTAAGATCATCGAAAACGGTCACTTAGTGAAGGGCTACAAGCCGGTTTACTGGAGTGTGGTGGGTAAGTCTGCCTTGGCTGAGACCGAGGTTGAGTACCAGGATAAGACCTCAACCGCAATCGATGTGCGTTTCACCTTCACCGATCAGGCGAAAGTGAACTCGCTATTCGGTACTGCTAAAGAGAACGTCTCGCTGGTTATCTGGACAACGACTCCTTGGACTATCCCAGCAAACCAAGCGGTCTCGTTGAACGCTGAACTCGACTACTCGTTGGTTGAGGTTCATCTTGAAGACTGTGTTGATTACCAAGTGCTGGCGAGCGCTATGGTGGAAGATATCATGCAGCGCTGGGGCGTGGATAAGTTCGAAGTGCTAGGCACCGTAAATGGTACAGCGCTTGAGTTGATGGCCCTCAAACACCCGGTATTTGACCGCGAGGTGCCTGTTATTCTGGGCGATCACGTTACCACTGATGCAGGTACCGGAGCGGTTCACACCGCTCCAGACCACGGTATGGAAGACTTTGTAGTAGGTAAAGCGTACGGTTTGGGTACGATGAATCTGGTACAGGCTGATGGTGTCTACACCGATGCAGCGGGCGAGTTCGCGGGTGTACATGTCTATAAAGCCGATGGTCCAGTGTGTGAGGCACTCGAGCGCGAAGGCAAACTGGTGCATCTGAAACGCTTCCAGCACTCTTACCCGCACTGCTGGCGCACCAAAACGCCGCTGATCTACCGTGCAACACCGCAGTGGTTCATCTCTATGGAGAAAGAGAACCTCAAAGCGGACGCAATGGAAGCTATCAAAGGGGTGCAGTGGTTCCCTGACTGGGGTCAGAACCGTATTGAATCGATGGTAGAGGGTAGCCCAGACTGGTGTGTATCGCGTCAGCGTACTTGGGGCTCGCCAATCACGCTCTTCACGCACAAGCAGACCGGTGAGATCCACCCTCGCTCGGTTGAGTTGATCGAAGAGATCGCCAAACAGATCGAAGAGGGCGGTATCGACGCCTGGTTTGAGCTAGATGCTGAAGCGCTGCTGGGCGACGAAGCGAAAGATTACGACAAAGTAACCGACACCATGGATGTTTGGTTCGACTCAGGCGTGACTCACCACTCCGTGTTGCGTCAGGTCGACAGTCTGCAATTCCCAGCAGATATGTACCTTGAGGGTTCAGACCAGCACCGCGGTTGGTTCCAGTCATCGCTGAAAACATCAATCGCTATCAATGGTTGCGCGCCATACAAGCAGGTGCTGACCCACGGATTCACCGTCGACGAGAAGGGCTACAAGATGTCCAAGTCGCTCGGTAACGTGGTTGCACCGCAGTCCGTTAACGATAAGCTAGGTGCCGATATCCTGCGCCTGTGGGTGGCCTCTACTGACTACTCTGGCGATATGGCTGTGTCTGATCAGATCCTACAGCGCACGGCTGACAGCTACCGTCGTATCCGTAACACAGCGCGTTTCCTGCTGTCTAACCTCAACGGATTCGATCCAAAAGATGCCGTGCCTGCAAGTGAAATGATGGCGCTGGATCGCTGGGCGGTTGATGCCGCTCTGCGCCTGCAGAAACGTGTTGAAGATGCCTATAACTCTTACCGTTTCTTGGAAGTGTATCAGGCTGTTCATAACTTCTGTGTGGCTGAACTTGGTGGTTTCTATCTCGATATCATCAAGGATCGCCAGTACACCACGCAGCCTGATAGCTTAGCGCGTCGTAGCTGTCAGACAGCGCTCTACCACATTGCTGAGGCGATGGTGCGTTGGATAGCTCCGATCACCAGCTTCACAGCGGATGAGATCAACGAAGTGCTGCCAGGTGAACGGGCAGACTCAGTGCTGCTGACCACTTGGTATGAAGGTCTGTTTGCCCTAGCGGATGATGACGCCTTCGGTCGCGACTACTGGGCGCGTGTCATGAAAGTGAAAGAGGTGGTGAACAAGTGTCTGGAAGATGCGCGTAATGAGAAGCTGGTTAAGGCATCTCTGGGTGCTGAAGTGACGCTTTACGTGAGCGATGAGCTGAAAGCGGATCTGGATCGCCTTGGTGATGAGCTACGTTTTGTTCTGATTACCTCCACTGCCACCCTCAAGCCAATCAGCGAAGCTGGCGATGCTCGTGAAACGCTAGTTGAGGGGCTGAAAGTCTCTGTTAAGGCATCAGAACACGCTAAGTGTGCGCGTTGCTGGCACCATCGCGAAGATGTTGGCCAGAATGCCGAGCACGAAGAGCTCTGTGGTCGCTGTATTGAGAACGTAGAGGGTGAGGGTGAGCAGCGTCACTACGCTTAATGCTTCATCGAGTGGCTCAAACGCACTGAGCTGGTTGTGGCTCAGTGCACTGATTATTGTGCTCGACCTCGCTAGTAAGTTTTGGGTTAGCGCAGTGCTTACCTACAATGTACCCGTTGAGGTTTTGCCGGTCTTCGATCTGCGCCTACTGCACAACACCGGCGCTGCGTTTAGCTTCCTTGCAGCCGCTGCAGGTTGGCAACGTTGGCTGTTCGCTGCTATCGCCATAGTGGTGAGCTTCTTCATTCTGCGCTGGCTGCGAGAGACGCCCAAGTCAGCGCGAGTGCTCGCTTCCGGCTACGCCATGATTTTAGGCGGTGCACTGGGTAACCTTTTTGACCGTATAGTCCACGGTTATGTCGTGGACTTCATCTCCGTGCATTACGCCGGTTGGTACTTCCCCGCATTTAATATCGCCGACATGGCTATTACCTGCGGTGCCGCGCTACTTATTATCGATATGCTGTTTTTCGCCAAAGCGCGCGAAGCAGCCGCTTCAGAATAGGATTTTCAATGAGCCAGCTCACCATCGGCCCAGGCCGTAAAGTTACTATGCACTTCGCTATCA
>JABXHP010000175.1 GCA_013373575.1 Oceanospirillaceae bacterium
AGAGCCCATTCAAAAGCGAAACCAACCAAAAAGGTAGCTGCTGCCGTCACGGGACCCGTGTACCCTAACGAGACAGCCGCACGCGCGGCCATCGACCCGGTCAGAACGCCAACCGCTTCTGCAAAACCATCTCCGAAATTCCCCTCCTCAAGATTTGAGCTATATGACTGAAGTGTCAGCGCTATATCGACCGCCCCTACCAGATTTCCAGCAACCATTGCCGCCGCGTATCTATCGAACTTATCTGTGAGTACAGCCGCTGCTTCATCACCTGAATCGCGGAAATGCTTAAGCTGATCTAACGTTTTTTGTCCACTCTCTGAAAGACTTGGGTTAGATGCAAGAAACAGCTCAAACTCTTTTGTAACGAGATCTAGCTGAATTACTCTTTTTTGTGCCTCTGTTAAGTTCAAGCTCTCAATTTCGCTGAGCGCATACCCCAGTTCAGAGAAGTAGATTCCTTTGGCAAAACTCTGTAGCACTTCGTTCGGATCAACCTGTTGTTGTTCTTCCATGATAAATACCTAACCTCCATGTTAGATAGTTGGTTTATTGAGCTATTTGACTAATGGCAAGTCAGACTGACATTGCCCTTTTGTACAGGCCTAGTTTGTCAGTGACGTAGAAAAGAGTCGTAGTCCATGAAAAACAAAACCCGTAAAAAATCAGATGTGTGGATAGATGTATACCCCATGTTGTTGTAGCAAAGCCTTGCGACAAACGACCATCTTTGCCGTGAAACCCAGAAAACTGCATCCACGAAAAGAACACAGCTAGGGCTAAAACAAAAAGAGCCATCCAGAGTTTGTACTCAGGCTTCATTTTTAGATCCCTGACTGCAAAGCTTCGGATATAGAAGAACATCACAAAGGGGATTGCGCCCAGGTTCCACAATAGGTTTAACCAATATTTATGTTCGGGGGCCGACACCTTGTGAATATCTGGGCTGAACCAAGATTTATTCGGCTCTATAAACATTGGCACGTCGAAGAGGGTCAACACCACAACAAGCAATGAGGAGAATGCAGCTATAACAAGCACACAAATGCTGATGTAGTTACCGAAATCTCGAATACTCTCAAAGGTACGACTAAAGCGACCGTTTATCTTTCTTATCATTTTTAGTCCTGCTATCACTGATAACATCTACGAACATCTATCGCCTAGTTGATGTGGAAATTACCGTTCCCTCAAACTCTCATTCCGATACCGCATTAGTGGGTCAAACACATAGTCGATCACGCGGCGTTTTCCTGTGCGGATCTCGGCTGTGACGCCCATACCTGGCATCAGTGATACGACGCGGTTGTCGACCTCAATTTCTCGGGTATTCAAGGCGATACGGGCTTTGTAGATGAGGCCTGTCTCTGTCTGCGTGGCATCGGCGGAGAGGTCGATGACCTCCCCGTGAAGCACGCCATACTTGGTGAAGGGGAAGGTCTCTAACTTGATCTCGCTACTATCACCCGCGGAGACAAAACCTATATCGCGGTTTTCTAGCCAGGCCTCAACTTCAAGACGCTCATCTATCGGCACAATCGTCATGACCTGCTCTGCACCCGCTATTACCGCCCCTTCAGTGTAGACCGCTAGATCCTTTACACGCCCGCTTACGGGGGCTTTGATGTGCAGGTTGGCGCGTCGCTCCTCGAACTGGATTAGCTGCTCTTTTAGCGAGGACGACCGAGTTTTCAGGGACTCAATTTGAGCCAGGGTTTGCGCTTTGGTATCGCTAATGTAAGCGCTCACTTCACTCTGTATCGCTTTAATTTCAGCATCAAGTTGAAGCTGTTGAGCGCTGGCGGATTTGTGCTGGTGGACGAGCTCAATTAACGCCTGCTTCTGCTTAAGGTAGTCGAGTCTCGCCCCCATCTTGGCATCGCTGAGCTTCTTCAGAGCTCGAACCTGCTCGTTTAATACGGGTTCAAGCGCCTCAAGCTTCTCAATGGTCTGCCGCGCGGTCGACTTTGCTGCTTCACGCTCCTCCAGTTGACGCTGCAGTTGCAGGAGGCGCATCTGGTACGTGCTGAAGTTGTGGAGCAACTGGGTATCTTCACTTGCGGGGATTTCGTGCTGCAGCTCGTTCAAGTCAATAAACTCGAGCATAAGCTTCTGACGTTGCCGTTGTTGCTCTGCCGCGTCTAGCTCGATTTGAATCCGCTCGATCTCGCTCTCGATGAGTGTTGGCGAGAGCTCGATGAGTACCTGCCCCGCCTCTACCAGCGCCCCCTCTTGTGTGAGTATCTGGCGAACCACTCCAGACTCCGCCGACTGGATTGGACGTACCTGCCCTAGGGGAATGATCTTGCCTTCGGCTCGCGCAACGATATCGATCTCGCCCCAGTAGGCCCACGCCAGAAGTAGAAGCAGCAGCCCAATTATTGTTGCACCGGTGAAGTGGGTGGCGGGATGCGCTGCACGCTCGCGCACCTCTATAGCCGCGGGGAGAAAGTCATTCAGCTCCGACTTATGCATAGCGCACCTCCTTTGAACTGAACCCCTCTGTCTGTAGGCGCCAGAGGTCAGAGTAGAGCCCGTCTCTTGCGAGCAACTCGGCGTGGGTGCCTCTATCGACAACGCGCCCAGCATCTAGCACAAGGATTTGGTCGCAGTCGCGCACCGAAGAGAGGCGATGAGCAACAATCAGTACGGTGCGGTCTGCACCGATGAGTGATAGGTTGCGCTGGATATGGGCTTCTGAGGCGTAGTCCAGGGCGCTGGTTGCCTCGTCTAGAATTAGAATCGCCGGGTTTGCGATTAACGCTCTGGCGATAGCGATACGTTGACGCTGACCACCCGACAGATTGCATCCACCTTCGCCAACTTGATAGTCATAACCCTGCGGTAGAGAGCCTACGAACTGCTCAACACCCGATAGTCGAGCCGCTTTGAGTAGCTCTGTTTG
>JABXHP010000313.1 GCA_013373575.1 Oceanospirillaceae bacterium
GACGATGTTATTGTCGCGAAAGCGGGTGACGACCAGATAAACGGCGGCGCTGGAGATGATATCTACATTTACAATCTAGGCGATGGCAGTGACTCAATCTACGATAGCGCAGGCACAGACACCATCGAGTTTGGCGAGGGCGTCGCACCCGATAGCCTGCAGGTAACCCGAACCGCGACGGCTCTTATCCTTACTCGGTTGGATGACCAGGGCTATGAAACTTCAGACCAATTGATCCTCCAGAATCTCTTCGATTTTGACGGTGCTATCGAAGAAGGTGCGATCGAAACCTTTGAATTTGCCGACGGCACCGCATTCAGCCTAAAGCAGATATTTGAACAGCTCCAACAGCTCAGTACCGATGGTGATGATCTACTTTATGGAACGGCTGCAGCCGATCAATTCGATGCGGGGCTTGGTAATGATCAGCTCTACGGTGGTGCGGGCAATGACACCTATCGCTTCGAGCTCGGTGACGGCAAGGATGAGATCTTTGAACACTCAGGCACAGATACGCTCAGCTTCGGCCCGGGCATAGGCCCAGAGAGTCTACGTTTGCTTCGCGTTGGGAATGAGGGTGAAGATGTTCTGGTGCAACTGCTGGACGCATTCGGTTCCCCAACGGAAGACGCCATCCTGATCAAAAAAGCCTACCAAAGCCTCAGCGCTTCGGAAAATCAGATTGAGTGGCTAACTTTTGATGACGACCTCCCCGATACCCCGCCACTCGCACTTCTAGATTTAGTGAAAGCCTTTGGTATAAGCGATGGTGACGACCTAATCTACGGTTTTGAATCAGATGATCAGATCGAGGCGGCATCTGGCAACGATATTCAGCATGGCGCTGGTGGTAATGACACACTTATTGGAGGAGAGGGGGATGACCAGCTCTTTGGTGAAGAGGGTGATGATCAACTCAGTGGCGGCGCCGGGAACGACCTGCTTAATGGCGGTGCAGGCAGTGATACGTACCTTTTCGGTGCAGGTATGGGACATGATCGAATCCAAAACCTTGATGCAGACGGATTAGACTCGGTGCAGTTTGATGCCAGTATCAGCCAGAAAAAGCTTAGCGTAAGCCGCTTAGGGGATGATCTGCTTTTAAGTCATAACCGAAACGCCGAGAGCCTACTGCTGGAGGACTACTTTGACGGCGATAGCATCCGTGGAACAGCGGTGGAGAAATTTATCTTTGCTGACGGGGACTTGCTCGGATTAGACGAGATCGCTGAACTAACGATGCAAACCACCCAAGGCGACGATTATGTCACAGGACTGAACTCTGATGATGGCATAGGGGCCCAAGGTGGCAATGATCTGGTGTTTGGCGGCGGTGGAAATGACACTCTCTCTGGTGACCAGGGCGCAGACCAGCTCTACGGTGATGCAGGCGATGACTCTCTTCATGGGGGAGCAGGTCAGGATCAGCTTCATGGTGGGTTGGGTCGCGATGAGCTTCATGGTGGTTCCGAAAATGATCAGCTCAGAGGTAATGCCGGCAACGATTCTCTCTTCGGTGATCGCGGAGATGATGCACTCTATGGTGGCACACAGAATGATAGGCTCGATGGCGGTCGCGGGAACGACTACCTCAACGGTGAGTCCGGCAGCGATACACTCTTGGGTAGTGAGGGCATCGATCTCCTCGAAGGGGGTAAGGGCGACGATATCCTAGACGGCGGTCAGGGTAACGACACCTACCTCTATCGCGAGGGCGATGGCAATGATCTGATTCTGCAATCGCAGGATCCCGAAGGGTTCGATATTCTAGCTATCGAAAATTTCGATCAGAACGACCTCTGGCTAACCCAGCGTGACGATGACCTGATTGTTAGCTTCAAAAATCGCCAAGGGGAGATAGCAGTGGATGGCTGGTTCAACGATCACTCAACTATGGATGCGATCGAGCTTAACGAGCAGCTAGCTTACGCCGCAGATATCGAAAGGATGGTCGAGGCGATGATCGTCTTTGACGCAGCCGATGATGAGGATGCAGCTGCATCTAATCTGCAGGTGGTTATGCAAGAGAGCTGGCATCTTAAAGAGAGTGCCTGAGGGCTTTAACTATTAGTGGAGACAGTCACTCTCTGTTCGGAGAGTCGCGAAACACGTTACTGGGGTCAAGAGTACGCATGGGCTCATGCTCTGTTCTTGGCCCTGGTTGAACGGGTTCTCAAGCGACTATCCGAGCAGACTAATTTGCGCACTCTGAATGCGCACGGCTACCTCAACTCTTGGTTGAAGAGGGCCTGTATCAAGCTCTCGTCTGCCTTGAAGAACTTTTCCTTAAGGCGTGAGGCCAGCAAACGCAAGACACGCCAAAAAGCCCAACCCTATATGTTTTTTGCAGACAAGAGCGCCTTATTTGCAGTCACGCGGCTGTTGGCGTGTCATCCAAATTCTAACCCCGACCGTATTCTCGCCCGTCAAAACAAGTTAGAACTACTTCAATGCTAGAACTCACACCTGAAGAGAAGACCTCCAGAATTATCGAAATGGCTTGGGAAGATAGGACGCCCTTCGAAGCTATCAAAACCCAGTTCGGTATCGCCGAGCCAGACGTCATAAA
>JABXHP010000021.1 GCA_013373575.1 Oceanospirillaceae bacterium
CGTTCGCCGAAGTAATGATTGAAGGACCGCTTATGCGGGTACTCACCACTTCAGAGAAGCAGACATTCGCTCTACGGTGAGCAGCTTCAAACGCTTGCCCCTTACCGTCATTCGTTAGATGCAAAAAGAGGAATTTTGAGCAGCACGGCCTGATTCGCTCGTAATTTATCAGAACTGTGCGCCGATACCCTGAATCATTTCAAAACCATACCAAGCTCCGCCAGCTGACGCGCTAGCGCAGGATCGCGTGTCGATTCCCAGTGCTGGTAGATTGCCAGCAACTCATGCGCATCTAGCTTACGATAGCGATTACACACCCGGGCTATAAGTTCCAAAAGTTGCGCAAAACGCTCGGCTAACTTGGCGTAGATGTCCCGCATGAGAGGTGCATGATCAGCGAGATAACCGTAAGCTCCGACCCCCATACCTACAAAATAGTCCCTAGCAATACCCTTTCTGGAGTAAAACTGAGGAAACATCGCACCGATAAATAGAGATTGATCGCCGATTTGGCGTAAAAGCGAGCATCTCTCACGCTCTGAGGTAGTGGTGTATGCGTCTTCGTACAACAGCGCCAGCGGCCGTATTCCGATTCCGTCCTCATCAAAACTGAAGAACTGGTCACTGCGTGCGTAGCGATCCATCATCGAGCCTAGATAGAAACGCGTATCTGCATCGGTATTCGGCGTTTTTATCTGTTCAAATTCGGTTCTAAAAAACTCAGCTAGTCCGTAGCGACCAGCTGTAGCAATTATTGCCATCTCTGCCCCCTTCTGCGGCTAAATCTAAATAAAATTTAGCAAAGCACTGGGGAAATTGCCCAGTTAGACGAGCTATAAAAAATTATTTTTACACCCTTGAAAGCGACGGTAGCAGGACACATTTTGCGAATGAGCGGGTTATGAACCCCCGCTCCAAAATCTGTTTTATCAAGTTTGTTTTCCTTGAGGGAGGAATACTGCAGATGTCTATAAAACCGTTAGAAGACCGAGTACTGGTGCGCCGGGTGGATGCACAAACGCTGAGTGCCGGAGGCATCGTCATTCCTGATAAAGCTGCTGAAAAGCCTACAGAGGGTATCGTGATAGCCGTAGGACCTGGCCGCAGGCTAGAAAATGGTCAGATTGTTTCACCACTCGTTGCAGAGGGTGACCGCGTTGTATTCAAAAAATATGGCGCACAAGAAATCACTGAAAATGGCGAGAAATTGTTGATTATTAGAGAAGCCGACCTACTCGCCGTTGTTGAAGAATCAGTAAAAGAGGAGGAAGCAGCATGAGTGCTAAAGCCGTTAAGTTTTCCAGTGATGCTCGCGAGCGTATGCTGGTAGGGGTTAACACCCTAGCGAATGCTGTAAAAGCCACATTGGGTCCGAAGGGACGCAACGTAGTGTTGGATAAGGGCTTTGGTGCCCCCCGGGTAACCAAGGACGGTGTATCGGTGGCTAAAGAGATTAGCCTCAAAGATAAGTTCGAGAACATGGGCGCTCAGATGCTCAAAGAGGTCGCATCTAAAACGGCAGATGTAGCCGGTGATGGAACAACAACAGCGACGGTGCTAGCCCAGTCCATGATCCACGAAGGTCACAAAGCGATAGCGGCGGGTATAAACCCTATGGACTTAAAACGCGGTATAGACTCCGCCGTTAAAGTTGCCGTAGAGCACTTACACACCATCGCCACACCCTGCACGGAAGGTACTTCCATTAAGCAAGTCGCTACAGTTTCTGCAAACTGGAACACAGACATCGGTGAAATCCTGGCGAATGCAATGGAGAAAGCGGGGCGTGACGGTGTGATCACCGTAGAGGAAGGAAAATCGCTGGAGAACGAACTTGAGCTGGTTGAGGGTATGCAGTTCGATCGTGGCTATCTATCGCCCTACTTCGTTACGCATCAAGATAAAATGCAGGTTGAACTTGAACAGCCCTACATCCTGCTGCTGGATAAAAAGATTGGAACCATTCGCGACTTGATACCTGCCCTTGAGCAGGTGGCCAAGGAGAGTCGCCCACTACTAATCATTGCAGAGGATGTTGAGGGTGAGGCACTGGCTACCCTCGTTGTTAATAACCTACGCGGTATCCTAAAAGTGGCTGCCGTCAAAGCCCCAGGTTTTGGCGACCGCCGCAAAGCTATGCTTGAGGACATTGCCATATTGACCGCGGGCACAGTTATCAGTGAGGAGATCGGGCTCTCGCTAGAGCACTTGGAACTATCGCAGTTAGGGCAGGCACAGCGTGTAGTCATCAGCAAAGAGAGCACCACGATTGTTAACGGCAACGGTACCAGCGATGCCATCCGCTCACGCGTCGAACAGATTCGAGCTCAAATTGAGCAGACCACGTCTGACTATGATCGCGAGAAACTCCAAGAGCGTGTAGCGAAACTAGCAGGTGGCGTCGCCGTTATTAAGGTAGGGGCGGCAACTGAGATCGAGATGAAGGAGAAGAAAGATTTAGTTGATGACGCCCTTCATGCCACGCGAGCCGCGGTCGAAGAGGGAATCGTTCCTGGCGGCGGCGTTTCCTTAGTACACACGGCTGCAAAAATTGCAGCTGACGGCATCGAAACCGCAAATGACGAGCAGGCGGTCGGGGTCCGCATCGCGCTACGCGCTATGGAAGAACCGCTTAGACAAATTGTCGCTAACGCAGGTGGCGAACAGAGCGTTGTTGTGGCTAAGGTTCGTGCTGGTAACAACAACTTCGGATTCAATGCGCAAACCGACGTGTACGGCGACATGTTGGAAATGGGTATAATCGATCCAGTAAAAGTTGCGCGCACCGCCCTTCAAAACGCAGCTTCCATAGCCGGTATGATCCTGACCACAGAAGCCATGGTAACGGAGTTTACCGAACCCGAAAACGAATAACAGTTACACGCCACATACTGCTCCCCAGTTTGGGGAGCAGTTCCGTCTCCATCATACTGAATCACACACTCTCGCTGGCGTTACTGCCATCACTTTAAGCAGCATAAATATGATGGTTAGGCTACAAGATACTGAATATTAGACGAGATAATTCCCTCGAGAGACTGCCAAAATCGCTGTAGCCGAGCCATATCAAACAAAGGATTAATAGTCCGCTATACCGCCTAAACCTGACGTGGATCGGATCGTCTTGCGAGGGACCGCTTATGCGGGCTACCGGCTGGTCTGC
>JABXHP010000198.1 GCA_013373575.1 Oceanospirillaceae bacterium
ACCACCAAACCGTAGCCAACCAACTGGTTTGAGCGCACGCCGGCAACCGAGGTGAGGTCTTTGATACGGTCGGCCTGAGCAACCGTAGTTGCTGCCAGCATTACCAGTGCAAATAGTGAATTAAACAGTTTCATAGCAACCTCCTTTAGAGGAACCACATTGGGCTGATGAAGAATTTCGCCAACCAACCCATCGTGTTGGTGTCATGTACAGCACCCGTACCGCTATAGGTGATGCGAGCATCAGCTAGGCGTGTGGAAGATATGGTGTTAGATGCGTCTATGTCTTGTGGACGGACAATACCGGATACTCGGATGTACTCGTCGCCCTGGTTTAGCGTTAACCACTTCTCACCGCGGACCAGCAGCGTTCCGTTAGGACGCACTTCATGGACAGTGGCCGTAATCTGACCGCTGAGGCTGTTGCTCATGTCGCTTGCACCGTCACCTGAGAAACTGGAGTTACTACCTAGGGATGTTGTAATGGGGAAGCGCCCCAGCGTTGCATCACGTCCCAACACCGTACCCGCATCTACATTGAGATCGGTGCTCTTATCCGCACTTGTAGAGGCACTTTTCGAAGACTGGGTACGCTCCTCAAGCTGCACCGAGATAATGTCGCCTACACGGTATGCACGCCCATCGCCGTAAAGATTCATGGATGTATTCGCGCTGTAGAGCGAACCGTTAATCGGCTGCACAGGGGTATAGGCCGCCGGCTCTACTGGTGCAAAATGCGGGTTATCGGGTTTAGGGGCTTTATTCACACAGCCTGTCAGCACCGAAACTGCAACGGCTACGAGAAGGTACTTAGCGTTCATAATCAATCCCCAGTATTAGAGGTTCTGATTCACGTACTGCAGCATAGAGTCTGCGGTAGAAATCACTTTAGAGTTAATCTCGTAAGCACGTTGGGTCTGAATCATATTCACCAGCTCTTCAACGGCGTTAACGTTGGATGTCTCAAGTGCTCCCTGCTTTAGGAGACCAGTGCCTTCAGTGCCAGGAATGGCGACAGTTGGCGCGCCGGACGCTGGGGTTTCAGTAAAAAGATTCTGACCAACAGGCAGCAAACCCTGAGGATTTACGAAATTTGCCAACTCAAGAACACCGATCTGCTGCGGCGTTTGTGAGCCTCCCACAGTCACACTTACGGTTCCATCGACCGAAACGGTAAAACTTGTTACCTGATCGGGCAGCGTAATCGCAGGCTCTACGAGAAAACCCTCGGGAGTAACCAGTCGGTTCTCACCATCGATGCCCAACTGGCCATTTCGTGTGTAAGCAATATTGCCATCGGGTTGGACTATTTGAAGAAATCCTGGACCGGTAATCGCAACATCAAACGATTCGTTAGTAACTTGAATATCACCGACAGAAAACATCTTTTGTGTCGCAACTGTTCGAACACCTACACCGGTTTGGAGGCCCGATGGAAGTTGCGAATCAGCACCCGACTCCGCACCCGCTTGACGGCGAGTCTGGTAGAGCAGATCCTCGAATACGGCGCGGTCCTTCTTGAACCCTACGGTACTAACGTTCGCCAGGTTGTTGGAAATCACCTTCAGGTTTGTGTCCTGAGCGCTCATCCCCGTTGTTGCTACATGCAAAGCACCATGCATCGTTAATCTCCTATCTCTTCCGAGCGATTAAGCTATGAAAGCTGCAGAATGCGCGAGGCAGTCTGTGCGTTTTCATCGGCGCTCTTCATAATTTTTACTTGCATCTCAAACTGTCGCGACAGCGAAATCATCGAAGTTAGTTCAGCCACTGCATTCACATTACTGCTCTCTATGTAGCCGGAACGCAGTTGCGAATTCTGTGAAGCGGGTAGCGGTGCGAGGTCGTCGGTGCGCATCAAGCCATCCTCGCCTTTCCAGAGTTGCCCAGATTCGGCCGCAACCAGCTTGATTTGATCAATAACGACCAACTCATCAGCCGGACTGCCTAATGGGCGTATGGTTATTCCGCCATCATTAGCGATCGTAATTTGCTCGGCTGGGGGGATAATTATTGGAGCGCCGCCGTTACCAAGTACAGGGGTTCCATTCGGCATGAGCAGTTGACCGTTTACATCAAGCGTTAGCTCGCCGCCACGGGCATAGCGTTCCGAGCCATCGGATGCTTCCACAGCCATCCAGTCATTACCTTGCACTGCCACATCGAGCGGGCGGCCCGTTTCAATAAGCGAACCTGACTCTGTATTGGTAGCCGGCCGTTCGCTCATGGCGTAAACACGAGAGGGAATGCCTTCACCGATCACACGCATCGACCGAGCTTGTTCGAGATCGGCTTTAAACCCTGTAGTGGTTGCGTTGGCTAAGTTGTTGGCATGCACCTGCTGGGCGAACATATTTTCGCGAGCTCCGGTCATTGCCACATATAAAACCTTATCCATCTTAGCGCCTCTAGCTTTGCCGCTTTATTTAACCTAAAAGGGATTAAGCAATGCAGATGCCAACTGAACAAAATTGTTTAATATCAATACACTTAGAGGGGTTGATAAAGACGAAATGGCAAGGATACGGAGGTAGTTTGCCGCGCATTTATGGAAAGCGGCAAAGCGGCAAAATGCCGAAAAATAGGAAGGGCCTCGGTTGAGGCCCTTTATAGCAAGGATTAGATCTGGAGGATTGCCTGCGTCACTGTGTTCATGGTTTCCAGTGTTTTAGAGTTAGCCTGGAAGTTACGCTGCCCCTCTATCAGCTTGACCAACTCAGCAGATAGATCTACGTTTGACGACTCTAGCGCTGCTGATCTTAGCGTACCGTTCAGACCGGCTCCAGGCGGGTTCATAATCGCATTTCCCGATATAAGCGTTGCTATCCACTCTGTATTACCAGCTGGCTGAAGTCCGTCTTGGTTTTCAAAGGAGGCGATAGCCACGAGACCTAAGTTTTGACGCTGCCCATTCGAGAACGCGGCTACCATCTCACCAGTTTCCGCAAATGAGACACCTATCAAATCACCTTTGGGATAGCCATCTTGGCTAGCGTTTTTTACAATCGATACCGCCGCGAATTGCGTTGTACCCGATATATCCAGTTCTATCTCAGTATCGGGATTTGTGGGGTCTGCATTGGTAATAGTTATTGCGGGAGCAGCACCGCCGGCAGGAACAGCCTCACCGTTCACTCCTGAAAGAAAGCCGGTGGTGGGGTCAAAGTTGATTGCGATGGCACCAACCTCAGTTACCGTTTGGCTTCCTGGGGGGTCCAAACGTTTTCCGATATCGAGCGCCTCCGTGTTATTCAAATATGCATACATCCGGTATGCACCCAAATAGCTGTTATCTCCTACTCGTTCTTCTGTAGCTTCGAAATTCGCTGCTGTGTTAGCAAAAACACTATTTCCCGCTGTTTGAACAATACTCACTAGATCCGGGTTACCTGCTTCTGGCTTCCACGTAATGTCGATCGTATTCGACGCGCTGTTGTAAACAAATGATTCTATATCGGGATTTTTATCGATAATTTCAGACGAATAGGATTCCAGAGCTGTACCGATGGGCTCTCTGTAATCTGCTATTGTTCCAGTAGGCTGGCCTATCACTATTTCGACGCCAGCTATTGTCAACTGAATCGGGTAGGTAACTGCAGGGGGGACAGCCGACGGGTCGAGATTTGCGCTCGTTGCCAGTTGAATGGTTTGTATTTCATTCGCATCTCTTTCACGTGGAAAACCTGCTACCAAATCAATTTCCGTATTTGCCGTATCGGTTACTATGACATCTCCGAGCTGAGTGGCACTGGCGAATAGCTCAAATCTCAAAACACCGTTAATAACTTCCAATGTCGATGTATCAATCCTTGGATCGGCATCCTGCAACGCAAGAATTTCAGAAGGCTGTGGGTTGGAGAAATCGGCAAATGTGACTCCGGAAATCTTACCTGTTGGTGGTAAAGCGCCCGAAAAATCATACTGGTACTGTTCACGCTTAGCCGCCTGCTCAACAAAGTAGGTTCTAATTGAGTTAGAGAAACCCAAACTGTCTACAGTTTCTATGGTAGTTGAATAAGTGTATGAACCTGGTTCATCTTTGTCGAAGGTTCGTTGAAGCTCTTCAGCATCTTCAGCTGAATTTATATTGAAAGATAGCTCCATCGATTCTGTCGCCTTTGGAGCACTCTCTTTTGCAGACACAGCAAGATTTTGTAATGGCAAAACGTTTCCATCAGTGTCCAAACCATACCCCTGTAAAAACTTACCAGTCTTGGAGACAATGTTGCCGTTTTTGTCTAACTCAAACGATCCAGCTCGTGTGTAGGTGACCGTACCGTTGCCATCGTCAAGCTGAAAGAAGCCTGATCCGTTGATAGCGAGATCGAGGTTATTGTTGGTGAACTCAATTGTTCCTGCGGAGAAATCTTGAGAGATATCGGATACGGTTACACCCGATCCTGGTGTATTACTGGAACCCGCTCCCACTACCGAACTTGCGTAAATATCAGCGAATTCTGTTCGGGATGACTTGAAACCAGTCGTACTTGAGTTCGCAATGTTGTTACCCGCCACATCAAGCATCGTTGATGCTGATTTCAGACCTGTAACTGCTGTGTTAAAACCTGCCATAGTAGTACCCTCACTTACCCGAGTTGACGCACTTGGTCTATTGAAACCGAGCCTGCATCTGTGTTCACTTTCATACCAATACCGTTCTGACCGAGGGTCACGCTATTAACGGTATGACCGATGTATGTATCAAGCAGTATTACCTCATTACCGGATGTGCTCTCGGCAACGAAACGATAGGTTCCCTCTGCTTGATTGGAGCCATCCCACTTAAAGTTGTAATCACCTGCAGTTAACGCCCCCATGTTGATGGAGTCGACTTGATTGCCAGATGCGTCAAACACCTTAACTTGGAGGGAGGGCGTACTCGCATCGAGGCTTACCATACCTTCTACACCTCCTTCAGCAGTTAAGGAACCGCTATCGGTTTTGACAAACGCCTGCCGGCCTACCATTGATGAGGCCTGCAAAGCTGCTTGGCTGCTGAGCAGCGAGCTATTCATTGTCTCTACCGAGCTGACCAGGTTATTGATGCTCTCAACCATGCTCATGCTGGAGATCTGTTGCATAAAATCGCTGGTATCTGCAGGACTCGTTGGATCCTGATTCTGTAACTGAGCAATCATCAGCTTCATGAACATTTCAGAATCTTCGGACGCCTGAGACTTTGCCTTATCAGCGCCCTGATTCTGCTGATTGATCAGTTCATAAACCGACAGATTGTTTGAGTTGTTATCGATAGTGCTCATTGCACAATCCTCTTAGCGTTTACTGACCGAGCGTGAGCGTACGCTGAATCATCTGTTTAGCTGTGTTCATAAT
>JABXHP010000128.1 GCA_013373575.1 Oceanospirillaceae bacterium
GATAGCCGGCTCGAGAGAGCCGGCTTTATCACTGGAGGTGTATTATGAGTATTGAAGCAAGTAATAATGCGAATATCGGGTCTCAGGTACCGTCACAAACGGTCGATGCGCAAGCTACAGTGCAAGATAAAAACAGAGACGCTATTCAGCCGTTAAAGGCGGTAAACCCTGCCGAGATAACTGAGAAAATTGAACGCTCAATCAATAAACTGAACGACCTTATGGCAAAAGGGCAGCGGTCACTGAACTTCAGTGTCGACAGTAGTTCTGACCAAGTTGTTGTGCGCGTAGTGGATACAAACACTGATGAGATCATTCGTCAGATCCCAAACGAGG
This sequence comes from Oceanospirillaceae bacterium, assembly GCA_013373575.1. GTDB lineage: Bacteria > Pseudomonadota > Gammaproteobacteria > Pseudomonadales > Balneatricaceae > Marinobacterium_E. The sequence goes on from JABXHP010000128.1 coordinate 337, forward strand.
AGTCAATTCGCCTTGCTGAGTATATTGACGGTATGGTGGGCGTGATCTTTAATCGGAACGCATAGAAGATTGGTGTATCTGGTTTGAGGACGTAAATATTTAGCACCGAGGTTCAAAATGGTTAACGTAATTAGTTCGTTGGGTGCCGGTTCTGGTATCGATACTCAGAGTTTGGTCTCTCAGCTTGTTGAAGCAGAGCGAGCACCCTCCGAGCAGAGACTGGACACACGTGAAGCCAAGCTTGAAGCACAAATTAGTGCTTACGGAACGCTAAAAAGCACACTTTCAGAATTCCAAGGCGTATTAAGCCCTCTAGCTAACAATGACACGTTTAATGCTCGAAGTGTCGTTTTCCCAGATACCTCTATTATCACTCCAAACGCGCTTGAGCCTGGTGCGCAATCAGGAACATATCAGGTCGAAGTAGTCGATGTCGCAGCCTCTCATTCTCTCGCTATGGCAGCCGCAGCAGACGCGCAAACGGCGCTCAACCTTACGGGTGCTCTGGCTATAAATTTTGGAACCTGGTCTTATGTAGGTGATGATCCCGAGGCGGATCCTCTCAGTTTTGGACTCAACGCCGAAAAAGCAGCATTGTCTGTTGAAATCACCTCGACAGACACACTTGAGTCGATCGCTGAGAAAATCAATGACAATGAAGAAGGGCTTCAGGCAAGCGTGCTTAATGTTGATGGACAGTATCAACTGTTATTAACTGCCCCATCAGGAGCCAACAACGCGCTTGAGATTACCGCATCGGGTGACGCGGGCTTGTCCATCTTCGAGTTTAATGCAGGGCAGTTCGCAGCGGTTACTCAAACGCAGGCTGCTAGTGATGCTCATATTCGAGTAAACGGTCTAGATGTTTACCGTGATAGCAACGAGCTCGACGATGTCATTTCCGGTTTTAACTTCACACTGAACAAGGCCGCTGAGGGTGAAAAGTTAACGTTCACGATAGAGTCGGATACTGATACGGCGAAGCAGGCTGTCCGTGCTTTTGTTGAAGCTTACAACTCGCTGTATCAGGCAGCAAAAAACCTGACCGGCTACTCTACGGATGAAGATAATAATCGAGTGAGAGGGGACCTAGCGACTGATGGTAGTGCGAAAGCTGTCATTAGCCAACTTCGAGCGCTAGTAACGATGCCCGTTCAAGGAATAGATACCTCCTTTAATACGCTATCGGCTGTCGGCATAAAAACCAACCGAGATGGTACACTCGCCGTCGATGAAACACTGTTCTCAAGCGCATTTGCGAATAGTTTTGATAAAGTCGAGGCCCTCTTCTCTCGTACAACCTCATCAACCAACACCTATGTTGATGTCGGTGTAGGTTCCGCAATACGCAACGCGCAGAACGGTTCTTATTCTCTGAACATAACTCAAGATCCCTCTCATGGTTTTGTGAATGCAGACGATATGAGTGGTCTAGTCTATCCATTTACCGCTAACGCTAACCATAGTTTCAAGATAAAGGTTGACGGAATCGAAAGTGAAACTCTGACCTTGAGTGGCACTTTCAGCGACGGTAATGCAATTGCAGCTTCCCTCCAGTCTTTAATCAATGGAGATGTAAATATTGGAGAGACTGGAGCACGTGTAGATGTGAGTTTTGTTGCCGGTCAACTGGTGTTCGAGTCCCGGAGCTTTGGTTCAAGCTCTAAAGTTAAGTTTACTGAGGCTGGCAGTGAAATCTCTGACCTAGGAATCTCTACTGCATTGGTTGGCACCGCAGGTACAGATGTTGCCGGTAGCCTAGAAGGTGTGGCTGGATTCGGTACCGGTGAGGTGCTACTTCCCGATTTGGACAGTGATTTATATGGGTTGAATTTTACGGTTCGGGAGGGTGCTGCAGCTGTTGGGAGTAGTACTTTCAGTTTCTCTCGTGGGTTTGCGGGCGAAATGAATAAAATGATTGGAGACTTTTTAGCTTCATCGGGTCCCATTTCCAGCAGAGAGGCTTCGTTACGTGATCAATTGGACGACGTTAGTGATGATAGGGAAGCACTGGATAGAAGAATAGAGAAGTATGAAGAGCGTGTTAGCGCACAGTTTTTTGCGATGGAACGAATTATATCTAGCCTTAACTCCACGGGTTCGGCGCTAGACGGAATTCTTGAACGTTTACCATTTACAGCGTCTAAGAACTAATCATCTGATATTTTGCGAGCGAGAGAATGATGAAGGGTATAAATACGTACAAACAAGTAGATACGAGTGCTTCGGTTCAGACCGCTACGCCCCATCAGTTAATTGCCATGTTATACCGTGGGGTGCTGGAGGCTCTGGCGCGTGCTGAAGGCGCGATCGAGCGAAAAGACATCCAGGCGCGAACGCAGCAAATCAACAAGGCTCTAGATATCATCGGAAATCTTCGCGGAACCTTGGATAAGGAGAAAGGCGGAGAAGTCGCAGATTCGTTGGAGACTTTTTACAGTGCCGCTACTGCTCAGCTTCTTCTGGCGAACAAGGATAACGATGTTGAGAGGGTTCAAAGGCTGATTATCGAATTTGGCGAGATGTCTGATGCCTGGGCGCAAATACCGGTTGAAATGCATGAGGTGAGTGCGAAATAGGGCGCTCACTAAAGAGTAGGGTAAAAGCATTATGTCTCTGGTAATCAACACCAATCTGGGCTCTCTCACAGCTCAGCGACATCTTGCTGCTGCTGCTAACCTAAGCAGTCAGACAATGGAACGGCTTTCCACGGGTCAGCGTATAAACTCGGCGGGCGATGACGCTGCAGGGCTGTCGATCAGTAATGAACTAACCTCAACGATAAGAGGTTTGAATCAGGCAATTCGCAACGCAAATGATGGTATTTCTCTCCTTCAAGTAGCTGAGGGGGCGCTGGGAGAGACGACGTCCATACTGCAGCGGATGAGGGAGCTAAGCGTTCAAGCGGCCTCCGGTACATATATAAACAGCAACCGAGCAACGTTGGATGCCGAATACAGCCAACTGAAGGCTGAGATTGATCGAATAGCTCAGGGGACGAGTTTCAACGGCATCAATCTCTTGAATGGAAGCTCCGCAAATATTGCACTGCAGGTCGGAGCTGAAGCAAATCAGACTATTGACTTTAATCTGATATCAACAGAGTCCAGTAAGTTGGGTTTCACAACACAGTCTGAGTGGGTTGTTGGTGATGAGCTTTCATTGGATGTCAGCACCGGTCAGTTCAAAACGAACATATCAAACAGTATTACCGTTAACGGTATCTCACTTGCCGGTGTAGAGGCCGGAGATACGCTCGAACAGTTCCTTGGA
>JABXHP010000012.1 GCA_013373575.1 Oceanospirillaceae bacterium
AGTAACATATCGTCGCCCGGCCCTCCAACGAGGGAGTCGTTTCCGCTATCTCCAGACAACGTGTCATCACCGGCGTGCCCTCTGAGAGTGTCGTCGCCAGCTCCGCCTAACAGCAAATCGTCTTGATTTTTCCCGCTCAACAAATCCGCTGCATCGGTACCACTGAGTAGTAAATTTTGAGGCATAGTTTTTATCGACCCTAGATTTATAAAATTTTACTGACTCATACAAAATCTAAGCCAATATTATTTTTTCAAATATTTACAACAAGTTATAAATTTACCACCGAATGCAGAATGCGAAAAAACTAATAACATTTGCTATTTGCATTGAATTTGCTGGGATGCCTTTATGCATCTAGACAGGCCCTGTTGTTGATAGGAGTAAGCTACTACTCCAAAAACGCTATTCGTCACCTGCTTGTCAGCAGGTCTTAAAATCGTTGGTTTTAGTGCCGGCGCCATTGCGGAAGTTCAAAGAAAATTGCAGAGCGGCGATCTAACCCGAGCTTATACTTAATCAAAATCCTCTGTTGCTTACTGAACTAAACGTGCACTTCGAGACTCGTTGAAGCTGTATCAGTCTCTTACCAAGGGAATCCCTTGGGAAAAGACCGATACTGCGCACATAATGGATAGTGCGCATCTGTTTTGGAAAATAGGGTGCTTCTAAACACCCCTCGCCTGCGAGCTTTCTCGCACAATAATCTTAGACAGTGAAGTCAAAGTCAGAAGCATCGAGCTCGTTTGCCGCTATACCTCTAAGCTCTATATCAGTGTTTGTGAATTTAACGTGGGCACTAGAGTCAACATAAGTGATATCCAGATTCCAATAGTTAAAGTTATTAGCACCTGAGAATTCAATTTTGTCCTGACCTTTGACGAAGTCGAGGATCACATCTCTCGCGTAATCATCTCCTAGACCGAACTTGAAGGTATCAGAACCAGCTCCCCCCGACATCACATCGTTGCCGTGACCTCCTACAATTACCTCGTCGCCCGAACCACCTGATATCGTATCGTTACCCGTCCCACCACTCAGCAGGGCGCCTGACTCCAGTTGCCCCTGGACTAAGATTGAATCGTCACCTGCATCACCTGAAATATTTGCGCTTCCGCTAAAGCCCCAAGAGTTGGAGACCGTTATCTGGTCTTGTCCAGCTCCACCTATCATCAACACATCTCCATTATTACTAGCGAACATGACATCATCACCCTCACCACCATCAAGTGTATTGCTTGAGAGCGAATCCGACATAGACTCCAGATAGTCGTTACCAGCACCCCCGTAAAGACCGTCGCTGCCCTGCCCCCCAATGAGAGTATCATTACCTAAATCACCAAAGAGCGAATCACCCTCGGTGTCAGACTGACCGGCAATCAACAAATCAGCATCGTTACCGCCATTTAATGTGTCAGCCCCAGTTCCAGCAAATAGGGTGTCTGCGCCGAGCCCCCCTTGAAGCACATCATTCCCCGCACCACCATCAATCAGATCATTGCCATCGTAAGCATTAACGAAATCGTCCCCATCCTCGCTATAAACTGTGTCGTCACCAACGCCACTGTATACCGTGTCAGCACCAGCCCCCGCACTGATGGAGTCGTCGCCTTGAATATCGAGGATAAAGTCGTCGCCTGTACCGCCTAAAATAGTATCTTGACCTTGTCCTCCGCTGAGATAGTCATTTTCTTCGCCGCCGTCAATGTAATCATTGCCCGCATTACCATCGATATTATCGCTACCTGTGCCGCCAAATAGTGAGTCGCTACCGTACCCGCCAGAGAGGGTGTCATTACCCGAGCCACCTTCAGCGTAGTCATCGCCGTCGAAGGTATTGATAAAGTCATTACCAGCACCCCCATAGACACTATCATCACCAATACCACTGTAAACGGTGTCGTCGCCCTCGCCTGCATCGACAGAATCATTACCTTCGGTATCTATGATGAAATCTGCGCCACTCCCACCTATCAGCGTATCGGTTCCTTCACCTCCGCTAAGATAATCATCAGAGTCACCGCCGTCGATGTAGTCATTGCCGGCATCACCCGATAAGCGATCAAATCCAGCCTCACCGAACAGAGAGTCGTTCCCGTCGCCTCCGGTGAAGGTGTCGTCACCGATGCCACCGAAACTTGTATCTTCTCCAGCACCACCACCCAGGTAGTCGTTACCGGCTCCTCCATAGAGCAGATCGGTTCCATCGTAGCCGTCGAGGTAGTCGTCACCATCACGACCATAAAGCACGTCATCGCCGAACTCACCTGCGAGCGTGTCATTGCCTACACCGCCATCGAGAGTATCGTTACGCAAGCCTCCTCTAAGAAAATCATCTCCCTCTTCACCATAAACGAGATCATCACCTAAAGAGCTTGCAACCCAATCGTTACCGGACCCCGCAAAAATCGTATCGTTCCACTTGGTCTGATCCTCAGGACCGAAATCAACGTTATCTCGATCGATAGGCCCAGAGGTCTGCGAAGCATCTAAGTCGTCGCCGTAGATGATGTCATCACCCGCGCCAGTCTCTATCGAATCACTTCCTTCGTTGCCTGCTACAAAGTCGTACTCCGCGGCAGATTCATCACCCACAAGGATAACGTCATCACCTGTTCCGCCGTAAACCGTGTCGGAGCCCAGCGCATCGGTAACTGTGTCATTACCGCTGTTACCGTAGAGCAGGTCATTACCTACACCGCCGTCGACAGCATCGTTGCCAGTACCGCCTAGGAGAGTATCCGCACCCTCTCCACCAGCGATCTGATCATTCTCCGAGCCACCGTCAATGTAGTCATTACCCAGATCGCCATTTAATATGTCAGCACCCCATTGACCGTAGATACGATCATCTCCCGCCTGTCCGCTGACGCTATCGTTACCGAATCCACCAACAATTAGGTCGGCTCCTTCGCCCCCCAGAACCGTATCGTCTCCGGATCCAGCCCAAACCCTGTCTGCTCCTGCACCTGCATCAACAAAATCATTATCCGTGCCAGAATCTATCCAATCGTTGCCGTCTGCACCGATTATTGTATCGGCACCATAGCCGCCGTAGAGCTGGTCGGAGCCGTCTCCGCCGTCTATGAAGTCGCTGTCGGACCCACCGTCCACAAAGTCGTTCCCCTCACCAGCCAAAATTGTATCTGCACCTGAGTGACCCTTGATCAGATCATTTCCTGCGCCCCCATCAACCGAATCACTTCCACTGCCTCCATACACGGTGTCAGCACCTGCACCGGACGAAATGACATCGTCGCCACTCTCGCCATAAATCAGATCGGAGCTAATAGAAGCCTGAATCGTATCGTTGCCGTCGCCGCCGAAGACAGTATCGCCATCAATCGCTGACACTGAGGTTTTATCGATAGTTATTAAGTCATCGCCAGCACCACCATCAATTTCAGACTTTAATGTAGATGAGACGTAAATACTGTCGCTACCTTCACCCCCGGACACATCAGAAGATTTCGAATCCCAGACAACAATACTGTCTGCGCCGTCACCCCCGTCAATGGTTGCATCACTTAATCTTTGCACTCCGTAGAAAGTAATATCATCATCACCTGCTCCGCCAAGGAGCACATCCTGCCCCCCAGTTGAGTCGATGGTATCGTTGCCGTCACCTCCGTTGAGGGTATCGTTCCCGGTGTTGTTTAAAACGCTGTAACTATCCGTGAGATAGTCGTCGCCAGCACCACCCGCAAGGGAATCACTACCCTCACCGCCCCATAGGGAGTCATTCTCGAGGCCACCAAGAAGCGTATCGCTGCCATCGCCCCCTATAAGCTGGTCGGCCCCCACACCACCATCAATCAGGTCATCGCCTGCGCCACCGCTAAGCACATCGTCACCCGCTTGACCGTGAATTGAGTCAGCACCGTCTCCACCATCAACCGAATCACTGCCATCACCAGCGTATACAACGTCTGAATCGGCTCCAGCATTTACGGTATCGTTTCCTTCACCACTGTATATCGAGTCGCTACCGGCTCCGCCGCTGATAGAGTCATTGCCAGCCGTATCATAGATAACATCATTACCTTCACCACCAAAGAGGGTATCGAAGCCAGAACCGCCACTGAGGGTGTCATTTCCGGTACCGCCGTCAAGCAGGTCATCGCCAGCATCACCGGATATTCTATCGGCACCATCGGCGCCTAAAAGAACGTCCGCATCATCACCGCCGAGAATAACATCATCATCATCGCCACCATCCAGATAGTCGGCACCAGTACCACCGCTGAGGTAGTCACTACCCAGCCCACCCAGTACAGTATCGTCACCGGCATCGGCTCGGAGCTGATCGTTACCGGCACCACCATCTAACGAATCATTCCCCGCTGCACCTGATACCCAGTCAGCTCCATCACCACCGATTACTGTATCGCTATCTAAGCCGCCGCTGAGATAGTCATCACCACTACCCCCATCGATAAAGTCGGCCCCGGCATCACCCGCGATAGAGTCGTTTCCTGCATCACCAATCAGTGTGTCATCTCCGGACTGACCGGCAATAACATCAGCCTCCGCGCCACCAGTTGCATAATCAGCCCCATCCCCGCCAAGAATGGTATCAAGCCCGTCGCCACCGCTAAGCGTATCTGCACCTATACCGCCGCCTAGGTAATCGTTCCCCAAGCCACCGGCTAGAACATCGTCACCATCGCCACCCATCAGAGTATCAGCGCCTGCGCCCCCCATTGCCACATCGTCACCAACGCCTCCGTCTATAACGTCGGAACCTTCTCCGCCCTCAAGCGTATCCGCACCGGAGCCACCGTAGAGTAAATCGTCACCACCAGCACCGCTGATATTGTCGTCCCCACTGAGACCACTAAATTGGTTGTTGGCATCATCGCCTATGAGAGTATCGTTGAATGCAGACGCGGTAACGTTCTCAACGCCAAAAACTCGACTAGTGTCACCCGTGCTACCGCTGAACTCACCAGTTTGGAGGTTCACATACTGACCTTCTGTCGTACCGTTCAACGATAAGGTATCCGTGCCGGCGCCGCCAAATATAGTATCACCACCATCACTTGCCACGATGTAATCATTACCATCACCAGCATCTACCAAATCTGCACCGTTGCCGCCGTTTAAGACATCAGCGCCATCTCCGCCAAATAGCGTATCCTGCCCGTCTCCGCCAAAAAGCACATCGTTTCCTGCGTCGCCGAAGAGAAGGTCATTATCTGCCCCTGCGTTCAAGTAATCGGCCTCGCTACCACCAGCTAGCGTATCCTGACCTGCATCACCATAGAGGGTATCACTCCCTGCGGAGCCGCTAACCAAGTCATCGCCAGTTCCACCAGATAGCACGTCGCTACCCGCCCCGCCATCTAGGCTGTCACTGCCTGCGTCGCCGTAGAGTGTATCGCTGCCCAGCCCGCCTGATAGCGAGTCGCTGTCATTTCCGGCGCGGAGCAGATCATCACCTTCTCCACCGATCAGGGTGTCATTCCCAGTATCACCATACAGTAGATCACTGCCATCACCCCCTATGACGCTGTCGGCACCATTTCCACCTATCAACGTATCGTTACCGGCATCCCCCTCAAGAGAGTCATCGCCGTCACCTCCAAGAACGTAATCAGCGCCAGCCCCGCCACTTAGGTCATCGCTACCGAGACCGCCGCTGAGGGTGTCGGCGCCATCACCACCATAAAGTGTGTCATTGCCGCCGTCGCCTAGCAGCATATTGGCGCCATCGTCTCCCGCGATCTGATCGTCATAGAGCGTACCGCGAACATTCTCGATATCGATGAGCGTATCTTGCGACCCGCTCGAGTCAGTCGCGGTGCTTGTAGAAAGATCCACATCAACTGCCGCGCTGTCCGCGAGGTAAGAAGCTGTATCTACCCCGTCACCCCCGACCAGTACATCTTCACCACCAGCACCGACGAGGATATCATCGCCACTTCCGCCATATAGGGAGTCGTTACCCGCGCCACCATCAACATAATCGTTATCAGCACCGCCATCGATAAAGTCCGCGCCGACTTCACCCAATAAGTAGTCAGAGCCGTCATCGCCGAACAACGTATCATCGCCGGAGCCGCCGTAAGCGCTATCGGCACCGGTACCGCCAAAGACAATGTCGCTCTCTGTACCCGCATCGAGCCGATCTGCACCGGAGCCGCCGCTAAGGGTGTCCGAGCCACTGGCACCGAGGATAGTATCTGCTCCTTCGCCGCCTGATAGTGAGTCGTTTCCGGTTTCGCCGTAAATGAGATCAGTATCGGCGCCGCCATCAACAACATCATCACCAGAACCGGCATAGATCCGATCAATACCAGAGTCACCATTCAAAGTATCATTGCCGTCTTGGCCATAGAGAGTGTCGTTCCCCAAACCCGCATCAACAACGTCTTCCCCACTACCAGCATAAACGAGGTCAGAGCCATCACCAGCCAGGATTAGGTCATTGTCTGATCCACTGTTTAAGTAGTCGTTACCTGCACCACCAATAAGGGTATCCTCACCTATGCTACCGGATAAGGCGTCATTGCCATCTCCACCATCGAGACTATCAGCACCTGCACCACCAGAGAGAAAATCTGAGTCAGCGCCGCCAACTAGGGTATCGTCACCCAAATCTCCGTATATTGAATCAGCCCCCGCGCCTCCAACAGCCAAGTCGTTACCATCTCCGCTGTAGAGCCTGTCACGGCCATCACCGCCGTTAAGGGTGTCTGCACCGGCCTCACCATAAAGGACATCGTTACCGACGCCACCAGCGACGCTGTCAGCACCATCGCCACCTAAAAGGACATCGTTACCGCTTTGCCCATCTAATGTATCGCTGCCTTCACCACCGAGAAGATAGTCCACACCATCCCCACCGAGCGCGACATCATCTCCGATCCCACCGGTCAGCGTATCGTTGCCACCGCCTCCCAACAGGGTGTCATTACCCGCCTCTCCTAAAATCAGGTTATTGGAATCATCACCGATTACCGTGTCATTGAAATCCGATGCACGAACATTCTCTATTTCAGAGAGCGTATCTAACGATCCACTTCCGTCAACGGCGGTCCCTGTGCTGAGATCTACAGAAACAGATCCACTGTCGTTAGTGTAGGTAGCCGTATCAACCCCATCACCGCCAACAAGCTGATCGGCACCTTCACCTCCGAATAATGAATCCGCACCGTCACCACCAAGTAGAGTATCGTTGCCGGTACCACCATCCAGTACATCGTTGCCTGTTCCGCCATCAATGGAATCAGCACCCGCCTCTCCAAAAAGGTAGTCAGCACCTGCCTCACCAAGAACCGTATCATTGCCTGTTCCGGCATAGACCTTATCAGCCCCATCACCGGCTTGAACTAAATCATCCCCAGCGCCGGCATGCACCGCGTCATTGCCTGAGCCCGCATAAACCGTGTCATTGCCATCCCCGGCTACGATGCTGTCGTTCGCGGAAACGTTAGAGTTGAGTTCGTCAGACACGCTTGAGGTTGACGTGCTGGCAATTAGCTCTTGCTCTTGTGTGGCAGCAGACGCTTCGAGCGCGGTAATCTCTTGATTGTATGAGGAGATCGCTTCGTTGCTGGCTTGAATTTCAGCTTCAAGAGTAGCAATGTCATTCTCTACAGTAGTTACATTCTGCTGAGTCTCCCACAAAGTTTGTGCTGCGTCGTCAAGTTGTATCTGCGAAGAAGTTAGATCGTTGTCTACATACCATAGCAGGCTCTGCTTGCTATTTATGGCGTAATCCATTTCGTACTGCGCCTCTGAGAGACTGCTACTGAGCTCCTGGACGGTAGTCTGCTGTTGAGAAATCTGTGCCTGTGTTTCCGGAATCGCGGCTTCAAGCTCCTCAGCTTCAGCAGCAAGAGTAGCCAAAAGACTTTCGTAATACTCAACCGTTGAAATGCTGCTATCGTAGGCAGCTTGCGCGTCCTGCAGACTTTCTGCTGCGCTATCTACCGATGAACTAGCAGCTTCAATCTGAGAATCTATCTCGGCGAGCTCCGACTCTAGAGCCTCGGGATCTTCGCTAGTGGCAACTACTTCTTCTCTTTGAGCCCATAAAGCATCTAACTCTTGAGCTGCTGAATCATACTCTGTCTGTGCCGCTGAAAGATTGGACTCGTTTGCATCTCTTTCGATCCAAGTAGCAGAGATTCCGGTTCCTGCGTCATAAGTTAAAGAGGCGTTTAAATCGAGGCTTGCTTGCTGTGATTCTAGTGTCGCATTGAGCTCAGCAAGCTCCTGCTGGGCCAAATCAAGCTCTGCCTGAGCCGCGTCAACTAGAATTTGCTGTGAAGCCGTAATCTCAGCTAACTCAGCCTGTAGCGCAGAGTACTGCGATACGTAACCGTCATGGGTTGCTTGGGCCGCGTCATATGTCGATTGTGCAGAAATCAGTTCACTGGTTGCACTCGACAGCTCAGTTTGCGCCGATTCGAGCTGGCTCTGAAGATTTGCTAAATTTGCTTCCTCTGTTTGCAAGGAAGTGTTGGCTTGTTCGATTGCATCGTATGTATCTTGCAGGGCTTGTGAATCAGCCAAGATATCAGCCCCGTCGCCGTAGATTATATCGGCACCGTCCCCGGCGAGAATGGTATCTGACTCAGCACCGCCAGCAATGATGTCTGAAGACTCTGATCCGGAAATTAGATCAGAAGTGTCGGTTCCATTTAACAGATCAAGGTTCTGTAAGTCGGCCATTTTTAGCTCCTTATTGTCGTGATCGAGACGAAGCTAAAAACGTGCCAGAAAAAATTTTTATTTATTTAACAGATACTTAAAATATTAAACCTTTAAAAACTCATTGCAGAATGCGAGTAACTAAGAAAAATTCGCATTTTGCAATTAACGATTGATCAACTGCTTTGTCTGTTTCGGATTATCAGAGAGCAGGAAAATCTGATCCATACGGGTCAATTTAATCAACTCAATTATGGTTGGATCGCTTAACCCCTCTAGCACCATTTTCTGGGGTGTGAGCAGCGCTTTGCGCAGGCCCACCAGAAAGCCGAGTCCTGCCGAGTCCATAAAACTGAGCTGGTCTAGCTCAATCACTAGGGTTGCTTTACCC
>JABXHP010000404.1 GCA_013373575.1 Oceanospirillaceae bacterium
ACAACCTCAACAGGCTCTTTGACGGGCTTTTTAGCTGCGCGCTGCGCAAGTGCAATCAATTGAGTGCGTTGCGCTTTAGTCATTTCCGGCATACGCCAACGACTAAACTCCGCGGCTTTGGTTGCGCGAATAGGGCGGGCTTTGTGGTCTTGGTTACTCATTAGATCATCTCGTCACCACCGCTGCCGAGCACGATCTCGCCATCATCGGCAAGTCGGCGAGCGGTGTTGAGTATCTCTTTTTGAGCCTCTTCAACTTCACTAATACGAACAGGCCCTTTGGCCTCAAGGTCATCTCTGAGCAGATCAGCAGCACGTTTAGACATATTCTTGAATATCTTATCTTGCAGTTCAGTATCTGCACCTTTAAGCGCAACTACCAGTGTATCCGTTTGAATCTCACGCAAGATGGCCTGAATACCGGTATCTTCAACCTCCACAAGATCAGCAAAGACAAACATAAGATCCTGAATCTGCGTTGCCAACCCTTCGTCTACTTCACGAATACCCTCAAGAATCTGCGTCTCGATTGCGCCATCGACAAAGTTCATGATGTCAGCCGCATGCTTCACACCGCCAAGTTTAGCGGTATGAGAGGTTCTAGCACCGGTGAACTGTTTCTCAAACATGTCATTAAGCTCTTGCAGAGCCTGAGGTTGCACCTCCTCCATAGCGGAGATACGCATCAATAGATCAAGGCGCACAGTCTCGTCGAAGAAAGCGAGAACACCAGCAGCTAGGTCCGTATCCAAGTATGATAGGATCACCGACTGAATCTGCGGGTGTTCGTGGCGTATTAGCTCCGCGATCTGCTTAGGATCCATCCAACGCAACGTATCTAGACCTGAAGTATTGGTACTAAAAAGAATACGATCGATCAGGGTCTTCGCCTTCTCCTCGCCCAACGCTTGGTTGAGCATACCGCGAATGTACCGGTCGTTGTGTATACCTATACCGGTCTGGTCGGAGACGGTGGTGAGGAAGTCAGAGACAACGGATTCAACCTTTGATTGTGGAACGTTATCAAGGCGCGCCATGGCTTCGCCGATGCGCTGAACCTCTTTGGGCCCTAAGTGACGCAGTATCTCTGCGGCATCCGCTTCGCCCAAACTGATCAACAACACTGCAGCCTTGTCGATGTCACTAAAATCAGTCACGATCAGCTACCCACTGTCTAACCGCTTGCGCAACCTTGGCGGGATCTTCAGCTACCATCGAACGGATCGCATTAACTTGATACTCATAAGACTCATTCGGCGTGGGCATCATGCCACCCGAGCCGCTACTGAAGGTCACCTTATCCCCAGATGAGTCGTCAAGTCCATCTAACTCTGCCGAGATATCTCCAGCAGGTCCAATGCCACCACCCATGCCTGAGCCTCCGCCCTGAGTTGCAAGGTTACGCATAATCGGGCGCAGCACCCCCAATACCAGCACAAGAACAAAGATAGCTGCCGCCAACTGGCGCGCTGCATCCCAGACCCACTCCTGCTCCCAAATTGGAGGCTCTTCGAGCACCAGGCTCTCCTCCTCAACAATAAACGAGGAGTTCACAACACTCACACTGTCACCGCGTACCGCTTTGTAGCCAACAGCGTTTTCTACCAGCATACGTAGACGATCTAGATCCTCCTGACTCCACTCTGTGCGAGTCTGTTCACCGTTCGCATTGGTTGTAATGACATCGTCCACTACAACGGCAACAGTCAGACGACTCACCTGACCAGATTGGTGACGAGTGTAGCTCACACTGCGATCGAGTTCGTAGTTACGGGTTGCTTGCTCACGGCTCGGGTTGGACGCATTGGTTGTACCGAGACCATTCCCCGCAATACCGACCTGCTCTGGCGCCGCTGCAACACCGGGAGGCTGATTAGAAAGCGCTCCCGGAACACCGGAAGCGCCGTTCGGAGACTGCCCTACCTCTTCGAGTGTCTGCTCGGATCGAAGAGCAGGAAGGTCTGGGTTGTAAATTTCGTCCGCCTGCTCAATCTGGGTGAAATCCACATCAGCAGAGACCTCGGCGCGGAAACGACCCAAGCCAACCACAGGCTGCAGGATAGAGTTCACGCGATTGAGCAGAGTCTCTTCGATACTGCGCGAGTACTCCAACTGTCGCGCCGCAAGCACAACATCCTCATCCGCATCGCGCGTATTGAGCAAGCGTCCCCGCTGATCCACCACTGTGACATCACGCACATCGAGATCAGCGATACTAGAAGCCACCAAGTTAGCGATAGCCGCCACTTGGTCGGACTCAAGCATGCGTCCAGAGACAAGATCCAAGAACACGGAGGCTCTAGGCTGGCGCTGGTCCCTTACAAATACAGACTCTTTAGGAATCGCTAGGTGCACACGTGCGGTTCGCACAGCAACCAGACTACTGATAGTCCGAGCAAGCTCACCCTCTAGGCCTCGCCGGTAGCGGGCATTCTCCAGAAACTGACTACTAGCCAACCCTTGATCCTGATCAAGCAGTTCAAAGCCCACAGTCTTATCAGCCGTAAAACCCTCTGCCGCAAGACGCAAACGTGCATCGTGCACACGATCGGCAGGAACAAGAATCGCGCGCCCCTGGGCATCAAAACTGTAAGGAATTCCTGCCGTATTGAGCTGTTCGATTGCCGTATTGGCATCAGCGAAATCGATATTAGAGTAGAGCACGCGGTAATCGGGCTCTTGTGACCAGAGCACAATAGCGAAGCCGATAGCCACACTGGCCGCCAGCCCCACCATAAGACCCAACTGGCGCACTACACCTAGCGAGCCGAATCCGACTATCCAGTTACCGCCCGCTGCACCTGCGTCACTTGCCATTTAACTGCACCTTATTAGATCGGCATCTTCATGATATCTTCGTAGGCCGTAACCAGACGGTTGCGCACCTGCGTCAGCGCTGTGAATGAGACTGACGCCTTTTGCGCCTGAATCATCACCTCAGCCAAATCGACACCCGGCTCACCCCGCTCGTACGCAGTCACCATGGTTTTGGCGAGAGCCTGCTGATCGCTCACACTATCAACAGCAGAGCGCAGAAGCTCAGTAAAGTCGGTCTTCTGGACCTCTTGCTGCGGTTTAACCTGATTGACCTCAGGCATCTCAATTTGCCGGATACCCTGCTGCGCTTCGGCCCTTAGGGCACGCATCTGCGACAGCACTCCGGAAATATCAGCTCTATCAATCACTCTGACTCACCCATATTTACGCCCCGCTCATTGAAGGGGCGGCATTTTTTTGACATCCAACAAGTAAAACTTGCTTTGAAACTTCAAATCGTTGGCGAAATACCGCTCCCCCAAGGGTATCCGCCAACAATTTGACACGCATGTGGCAATATTAGGCTACCATAGAGAGGTTTGCAAAAAAAATGCCAAGAAACAGTTGAGATAGATAAATAGTGCGGGAAATCACTTGAAGGTTAGCTAGCTCGTAACGCTAGGGGAGTCGCCGTGTTTCAGCCGTACATACATCAAAGCCACCGTTATCGCGTCGCCAAGCGCCGTATGGCGCTGAATGATAGGCATATCCAGCTTTGCGGCGATGGTATCGAAGCGCAAGTCGACATCGCCACCAACGTGCTTCCACTTGATGATGTCGTGGTAGACATGTGAGAGCTCGATCGCTTTGTTGGGCAGATCAAAGCCAAATTCTTGACGCAAAAACTTACTCAGAACGCGAATGTCGTAGTTTACGTAGTATCCTAGGATTGGGCGATTGCCGATGAACCCCAGTACCTGCTCCAACGCGTCGCGTAGCTCAATCCCCTCCGCTAGGTCTTTGGCCCGAATTTTATGAATTTTAATCGACTCAGCTGTCAGGTTGGCTGGCGGTTTGAGAGAGATCTCCAGACGGTCGCTAGTCTTTACCCGTTTACCGCAAATCCGCACAGCGCCAATAGAGAGGATAGAAGCCTTATCAACATCTAAGCTTGTGGTCTCAAGGTCCAGTGATACGACCTCGTCGCCGTCGTACTTTTCAAACAGGTGTGCCCAGACTCCCTTTTTTTGGGTCCGTTTATCTCTAAATCTGCGAATAGCACGTAGCAAAGGATTAACTCCTCGGTGTAAAGGTACTCAGATGGTTAGCTACTCAGGTGGTACCGGCTCGTCAAACTCTTTTTAAAACTCTTAACGACCTGTAGAGCATCTCGTAGTAGATCACGGTCCATTTTATTCAATCCACCCAGCTCAATGATATTAGGCGTTGGATCAATACCCGTATCACTCTCGTCCGCTCGACGCAGTTGCTGACGCAAGCGTATATTGATGAACAGCCCAAGCGCTTCAGCGAGATCCTTAGCTTCCTGCTCACCAAGCACCCCTAGCTCCTCTAACTGCTCGATACGCTCATAGGTGTTAGTTTTCAGAATCCGATGCTCAAGCGCCAAAGTTCTGACACCGTGCACAATTGGAAAGATTCCACCCTTTTTGATATCCAGCTCGCCTTTATCTTTGAGGTTACCGAAAAACGTCAGCGGTGTATCAAATTCGATAGCAGCACGAGCAAAGTGCGAGAAGAAGATATCATTATTGCGCAAGTTACGCAGGAACCAGTTGCGCGCAACCTTAAACAGAGCCACGTTGCCAGCAACGGGCTTAGCATCAACAGCGATTGCCAAATTCATCTGATCCTCACCATCGTTACTCAGCGACCAATCCTGCAACTTCTGCGTCCAGTCATCAACCGAGTTCACCCAAGCTGGATTTGACACCATGATATTTCCCGGACAAGGAGGGAAGCCAAAAGAGATCAGAGTTTCACTAAACTCCTGCATCACCTTGTGCATCTCTGGCCAATTCAGACTGTTACGCAGTATTACCGCGTTATCTTGGTCAGTTTTCATAATCTGCTCACCGCGCCCTTCGGAGCCCATCACAATCAGACAGACGTGCGGCTGTAGATCATCAGGAACCACGAGATCGAAGAGCTTAGAGATAATACGGCCATTCATAGCCGCCAGCAGATCCATGGTGAAGCGGATACGTACGCCTGTTGAGATTAGCGCTTTAATTAACGCGTTAATACCAGTCGCAGCCTGGCGCAAATCATCCACGGTACTGGCACGTTCTAGGCGCAAGCCGATAACATGCGAATGGCTCGAGAAGTAGGAGAGCACGTCTGTCAACTGCACGATACCCACCAGCGTGGTGCCATCCATTACAACAACACGCTCAATCTGCTGCTGGGTCATGAGCACCAGCGCGTTAAAGAGGTAATCCTCGGGATGGGTAGTTATTAATCGATACTTAGCGATATCAGCGACATCCGTATCCAGCGGCTTCTTAGCAAGCACCACGGCATCTAGCAGGTCCGTACCCGTCACCATACCAATACGCGAACCCTTGCGCGCCATCACACAATCGGATTTTGTTTCGCGCATAAGGGCCGTCGCCTCAGCAACCGATGTACCCTCATTAACGATCAGCGGCTCTCGCAGCGTAGCATCGGAGATTTTTGCCAGCATAAACTCCGCCATATCCTGACCTTCGCCCTGCTGAGCCACTATCTGCGATTTGGCAGTCAGATTCTGCTGAAAGTAGTCGGCGAAGTCCGCATTTGTTGCCATCAAGTCCAATAGGGTCGCGGTTGGCAGAATATGACAGATAGTCTCCTCTTCGGCGATGAAGTTATGGATAGTCGTACCATGAATCGCACTCCAGCCGCCGAAGTAGTCCTCATTTTCGTAATGCATAAAGACGTGCTCAATCCCATCCTCAGCATCCGGATCCACCTCGGCAACTCGCCCCTTAAAGATGACATAGACACCTTCAGAGAGCTCAGGCGCCTGCAGTAGAGCTTCGCCCTTCTGGTAGTAACCGATATCCAAATTAGCCCGCAGTAACTTCTGCTCGCGCTCATTCAGCAGGCTAAACGGCAAGTTGGACATCTTAAAAGAATCTGGCATCCCTTAACTCCACACAAACAACTCGACTTATCTGTCAGTATCTCCCATAGAACTTAGATTATCACTCACCCAAGTCAATGATTCCCCAACCTAATGCAAATTGAAGCTTCCCCAGCGACCAAAAAAAAGGCGCGCCGTTTAAGGCGCGCCTTTTGAGAGAAGTATTCAGCAATGCTTAGTGGCTAGAAGCTGCACCTGCACCGCGTGGAATACGGATGTCTTCAACAATCTGCTGGATCTCAGCTGGTGGTTCAGCCGTCATAG
>JABXHP010000238.1 GCA_013373575.1 Oceanospirillaceae bacterium
AAAGTACAGATCAACACGGCCATCTCGCATCAGGCCAGACATCTGGGCTGGATTCACCTGTACGATGGACCCGCCATTCTGTTTGATTTGCTCAATGCTGGTACCGTGTGATGCCAAAATCACTTCAACAACAGGCGGGATGTTCGATCCTGCTGGTTTCATCATGATGTTGACGGGCTTACCAGACTCTAAGATGTCATCCAGTGATGTGAAACCGTTCTCTTCCATAAATTTATTGCGGACAATCGCTCCCACAAAAACAGGATTAAGTCCGCCAACTAGAGAGCGAATATGCGACGCCTCTTTACCGGCATAAAGAAGCTGACCGTTTGCAGCCCACTTCGAAGTTGCGACATTAGAGATAGCAACTTGAGCTTTGCCTGACTCAACAACCATTGGGTTGGCAACACCGCCACCGCGAGCGATTATCTCAATATCAATCCCAGTATTTTTCTTCTCCATGAGTTTTTGGATAGCTGCAGCCCCAACATACCAGCCGGAACCCACAGGCATTGCGCCCATGCGGAGTTGTTCTGCTGATGCAGACATTGAGACGCTCGTGGCGAGAACTGCTGAAGCAGATAGGATAGTTAGTTTTTTGAGTGTTTTTATCATTATATTTCTCCTCAGAAGAGGGGACGCGCCCCTCTAAATTTTACTCTCTTATTATGCGATTCGAGCCAGAGCAATATCGTCGATAATGCCCGCAGATCGAAGTGCTGCTGCGATCTCTTTGTCGGCACCCTCTGCCAGCGGCAGCAGTGGAGAGCGAACAGTAGCATGATCAAGAATTCCACGCGCCACAAGCGCATGTTTCAGCGCCACGGTACCTTCCATGTGAGAACCGC
Organism: Oceanospirillaceae bacterium; assembly: GCA_013373575.1. Lineage (GTDB taxonomy): Bacteria > Pseudomonadota > Gammaproteobacteria > Pseudomonadales > Balneatricaceae > Marinobacterium_E. Next base: position 849 of record JABXHP010000238.1, read on the forward strand.
GGTGGTAAACATTCTTAGTTACTGGAAGTAACTTGTCATGGATTGCGCGCGCTGCTGGGTAATCCTGTGCTTTACCAGCTTTGATAAGTTCAACAAGCAGTTCAGGAGCCACGTTACCGTAACCAACAAGTAGACCATCGACATCGAACATAGTGTGGAGTAGGTACTCATCATGGCAGCTGAGGATCTGAAGATCAGGGCGTTCAGCGCGGATAACAGGGATCTCAGTGTCCCAGCGCTTCATATTCCGTACGCCGTTTTTCATAGCGAACACACCAGGCTGAGCCGATAAGTTGAGCTGTGTCTCTAGGTCGTAAGTACACTTAGTTACATCAGGGTACTGGAATAGAATCAGGGGTAAGCCGCTCTCTTCGTAGGCTGCTTTGTATTTGTCTTCAGGAGCACCCTTCTGGTAACCAAAGCGTAACCAGCCGTGGGATGGGTACATAAGACCGGCTTTAGCACCGGCCTCTACAGCCCGCTTACACTCTTCAGCTGCAACCTCTGTACCTTCTCGAGTAATACCAGCAATAATTGGAATCTCATCATTGACTGACTCAACAAAGGCCTCAATCACCTTCATCTGCTCTTTCTCTGTCAAGAAAGTACCTTCGCCCGCATGGCCCAGTACTGTGAGGCTTTTAACGCCATCGATTCCTTTGAGCCAAGAGCCAAGACGTTGAATCGCATCGTAATCTACTGATCCATCGCGGTTAAAAGGTGTTACGGGTGCGGGGTTGAGACCACGTAGATCGATATCAATTTTGCTCATCTAAGTTTCCTTTCGTCTTATTCACTATTTTTCGATTACTGCTTCTAAAAACCTGTACCGAAAATGTCAGTACGTGGTGCCAGTGTATGAATTGATTAGATATGCGAATACTGACAGAATCGTATTTCAGATATGTATTTTTTGTATATCGAGGCTGTCGATGAACTATTTGGCTTGGAAAATGTTTTTAGATATATCTGAGTTGGGGAGCTTAAGCAAAGCTGCAACAGCATGGGAGACCAGTCAGCCTCAGGTGAGCCGACAAATTAAAACCCTAGAGGAGGAGTTTGGCGGGCAGCTTTTTGTAAGGAACGGCCGTGGCGTTGAGTTGAGTGATCTAGGCAAGCGGATAGCGCCGCAGGTCAGGCTATGGGTACAACAAACTGAACAGCTGAGTAACGACATAAAAACCAGTGCAGGCGAGCCTGTTGGTAAGGTTCGGTTGGCAATTTTACCGTCGACAGCAACACCTTGGTTAAGCCATGTCTTCGAGTTATTGCGAGATCGCTACCCGCTCGTTCAACTTGAGGTTCGAGAAGCCCAGGGTGACCAGTTGGAGAGCTGGTTGGAAGAGGGTAAAGTTGATTTGGCTCTCCTTTTCCGCCAGTCATCGGACCCTTCAAACGGGGATATATACCTCAGAGAGGCACCAACGTACTTGGTTGGACCGCCCGGTGATAAGTTGACAAACAATGGTCAGGTGGAATTTTCCGAACTGGATAATCTTCCGCTAGTCTTGTTCTGCCGACCCAGCAGCTGGAGGGATCGCTTGGATCTTTTAGCCGCACGATATGAGATTACCCTCAATGTGGTATTGGAAGCAGATTCCTTGTCACTTCAAACCCATTCTGTGGCTGATAATGGGTGTTATGCACTATTAGGCCCATATGCAAGCGAAGCAGCGAAAAGAACACTGGGTGTAAACGTCGCGAAGGTGGTTGGGCCTGTGATCAAAAGGTATCTAGCACTTGGGATGTCACCTCATGGCCAGCTCACACTCGCAACAAAAAAAGTGAAAGAGCTCATCAGAGAGATCGCAAATAAATATCCGCCTGGATTTGAGTGATTGGTAGTTGCAAAATAATTGACTAGGAAGTCGCACTACAGCACTGGTATTAATGCATTCATCGTTACATTCAGCATTGCCCAATGTCCGCTAATCTCGGCCTCTCAATAGCGTTTCACAGATAAGCACTAAACGTCAGCAAAGGGGAAATATCCGCTGTAAGACCTGACTCGTGTAAACGAATACTTTGTACATCGGACACGCGCCCTCAAGAGCGGTCGTCAGTTAGCGCCATCAGCTGTGCGCTGCTAAAAATTAGAGAGCCGTCAAAACTTTCTGAACTAGATACCCTCTGTTGTTATCAAATATAAGTTTTGCTTAAAACGCACTGTGATCG
>JABXHP010000087.1 GCA_013373575.1 Oceanospirillaceae bacterium
ATGGTGCCCCGGACCGGACTACTATCATCAAGAGTTTAGTCTGTAGCCCAGTAAAATCAGTAATTTAGGGGTCGTGATTTTATGATTGTGCCACGAAATGTGCCACGAGTCCAACTTATGGATTAAAGCGGGCACGCAAATTGCTTCTTGTTACGTTGGAAATTAACCGTTGTATAACGGATATTTTGAGAGTTCCCTAACCTGCACTCCATCAACCAAGAACTAGAGGTCTATTAATGTTCAAAGCCCTTAAAAAATACGATCAGCTTTCAGGTCGAGCGACTCGCAGTGAGTACTGGGGGTTTTGGCTCTTGAACCTAATAGTAGGAAATATTGCTCTCATTATCGACTTTCTGCTCGGCTTTCAGGTTGTAGTGATATTGGTATCGCTTTGCATGCTGGTTCCAAATATCACGGTTGCTGTGAGGAGGTTGCACGATACGGGCAGGTCTGGTTGGTGGCTGCTCCTTCCTTTGGCTCCTGCATTATTTGTAGTAGCCCCATTGTTGTCTGGCTTTGAGTCAGCTGCAGTAATCTTGTTCTTTTTTGCTGCTAGTGCTGTATGCACCTTACTTTTGATCGTCTGGCTAACCTTGCCGAGTCAGCGATGTGAAAATTCATATGGCGGTATACCGAGCTGATACCTTACCTCAAAGAAATGAAGGCAACGTATACGGGGGTCTCCTGTATGTAGCTGTTGTACTCGCCTGTCTATGCTGTTGGTAATCCCGACCTTAGCTTTGTTAGGCCTTGCAGGAGAATCCATGACGTAGTAATCCACGTTGATGATGCTGTGGTTATCGAAAGCAGAGAAACGTTCTATCAGCTCCTCTCCTCCTAAAACCCCACTGACTTCTATCTCATCAAAAACACCACACCTACTGATGCGCCAGTTGGAGGTTGAGCAGTGATAGCGTTTACCTGTTTTAGGGTCTGTTGCTGTGAAGTGCCAAGTGCGGTCTGAGAGTCTATGAGGGGTGGTTAAGATGATCAGCTTTAGTCTATCCATAAAACTCCTTTACTCGAATAGGAAGTACACCATGTAGCCAACGATGAAAAACACCCAAGCTATTAGTTCAAAGTTCAGCCACATTAGCCTAACCTCGAAAACTTAGAGCCATCGAAGTAGTACACTTCTCCATCATCTCCTTGGTAGTAGCCCTCTTCTGTGATCTTGGCTGAACTGCCAAATGGCGTGAGAGTCGAAGGACTAATCTGAGGAGAGACAGTCTCTGCTGCTTCTGATACAGCTACGTCTCGTCCCATTTTCCTGCTAGCCCAGTTGATTACATCACCTACTGTTTTGCCATTGAGAATAGAAGGGTTGGCATCTATAGCTCTCTGGCTAAATACACTGCTGGCAGGTTCACTAGGATCTGCTGAGTAGAGACGTATGGCTGTGTTTACACCAGCAAAGTGAGCCATATAGAGCGTACCGTCTTTGATCTTAATACCAGCATCCTTGAGCTTGGCCACGTTCTTCTTAGTAAAGTGTTTAACTACCTCTGTGCTAATGTCAGGGTCAGTACGCATTGCAAGGATCTCAGCCTCAGTCTTGCCCTTTCCAATACCCATCTCACGTACATTCTCAAGCCATGTGCTATTGATGAACTGATAGAGTCCAGTTGCACTGGATGTTTTAGATTTAGCCTTTGGATTACCAGAGGACTCAACCTGCGCCAGTTGATTGAGATAGTCTTCATCAAAGTCTGGACGTTCCATTTCAGAGGGCTCATCTGAGTCTGTGACTGACATTTTATAAGGCTTAAACCCCATCGGTATCTCTGATACGACTGGTTCATAAACCTTGAAACCCTTGGGTATAACGCTCTGCTGACCGTGCGTTCGCACCTTCTTGTCTACAACTTCTTTACCGAGTTTTGTTCCTGTTCGGGCGTCAAATACCTCAGCACCAGACAGTCGCAACATGCGACCATCATCACCTCGTATAAACTCGACATCAGCAGCGACAAGGTCATCTATATCCTCGATAGCTCCATGTATCTCTGGATCATATGGAACTGTAAGGCCCATTTTTCGAGCTTTAAATTCCTGCTTGATTTCAGCCTCCCTACGAAGCATTTCTTCTGTAAACTCACCGTGGATCTCTGGATCATATTTAGTTGCCATTAATTGCCTCCTCTCCTTTATCAATTCGATAGTCGTCAATTTTGTTAAGTAGCAGCTGAAGGTTGTTGGAACTATGCAGACCAGATTCGAGTTGCTCGCTATAAGGGAAGGCCTCTACAGGTGGTGCAACTATCCACTCGTATAGAGCAAACTGACCTGCGATCTGGTACCAGAGTCCATGCTTCAGAATCATCCAAGAGGGTCTGCTGTTCCTGATACCGTGTAGCTTCGAAAGGTCTACGTGGGGTGGTGTTTCACCTGTCTCAAAGTTGAACTGATGCCCTTTCAATACTGCCTGTTTAAGACGTTCGGTAGCTGCCTTAGTCAAATGTAATGTTATAACGTAATATTCAGCAGGCAATTCAAAAGCAACAGGCGGCCTTGGCTTAGTTAGGATGTGATTAGCTGCTGCGTTGTGATTACCAATCTCAACCTCAAACCCATAAACCGATCTAGTTGTCGTGGCACTCATGAGAGAACTCCATGCAGCATACGATTAGCAAACTGTGCTTCAGCTTTAATACGCTCACGCTCTGTCTGGGCTTCCCTGTCAACAGTTGTGTCGTGCCCATTTAGGAACCCTAGCCCTTCCTTGAAACTATCCTGTGCAGCTCTCTGAGCCTCATGTGCTGCGTCTGCTTGGGCTTGTATGATGCTCTGGTAGAGCTCTGAATTTTCAGCAGTACGCTGCTTCCACGCTTCTGTTGATTCCTTCTGTCTTAGCTCGCATTCCTGTTGGAATGTAAGAGCTTCCTGCTTGTCGCTGTCCGACATAGTATTCTCCTTAATGCTTTTTAATTCGTTCAAGATCGTCTGAGATCTCATCTTCTAATCTGGCTTGGAACTTACGTTCACCCTCTATCTCCTCCTTGGAAGGTCTACCTCGTTTAGTGGGTTTCCAACTACGCTCTGCGAGCCAACGACTGGCTTGTACTGAGCCGTCTGCTGCTACACCTGCGATCTGCTTAATAGACCGAGATACCAGTTTGGCTTCTAGCTCAATCTTCCATTCGGTAATGAGGTTCTTAATGCGGGATGTGGCATTGGCTTTCAGGTACTTCCAGTGAGCCCAGCCACCTAAATGCTGTGTTGCAAAGGTGTACTCAGTTGGATCATCAGACTCTACGTAAAGCCTTCCAAGTGAGGGGTAGGTCTTACCGTCCTTTACTACATCCTCGTCCCTCAGTGTGTAGACCGCAGTGCCGAGCTGAGTAGTTGTCTCCAAGAATAAGTCATGGGTTAGCCATTGCTTGGTTACAGAGTCCCTAAAAGTACTATTCATACTCACCTACCAGATAAGCCTTTGCCTTGATCAGGAACTTTTCTAAGTTACTTGCCTGCCACTCCTTACCGTAGATAGTTTTGAAACCCTCTTCTGAGTTCAAGAAATCTACAGCCTGTTGGCGTGTCATATACCTCTCCTCAATGAGACCCACTACGAATTGAGCATGTAGCTCCAGAAAGTGAAGCTCACGCTTCTTCTTCAATGTGGCCATTTGACCTCCCTCGATTAACCAACTTTAGTGTTATATTATAACATATTTATGCGCACATTGTCAAGTGTTTAGTTCATGCCATGCCAGTCTACGCTGTGAGTAAGCATTGTCACCAATACCGTATAAAATCGAATTAATACAGTGAGTTACATAAATATAGGTAGTTATCTATCTTAAGTGCTGTAGTGTTATGGGGTGAGAATATGTGGGGTATTCTAGTATGGTCATTGCACTGTATAACTATGTGGAATAAAGGTTCTATGTTAATGAGGCTCTTGTTCCTGATAAAGCCTGCTATCTTTGGCAGAGTTAGCCTGAAGGCTTTAGCTTCTGACGATTACTCGCATAAACCTCCCACACTACGCTTTGAGCTTGGTGAGAAGTTTCTACTCGCATGGGTATTCATTGGTTCCTCTTTCCATCGGGAGAAAGAAGAGTCGTCAGGTACTCCGTATCAGCTTATTTATTCTCCTGATGGAAGGTAGACGAATGAGGTAGACGATCTTCAACTTTTACCCCTGAGCGTGAGCGGAATGGGGTGAAGGTTTAAGTGAGTCGTCTTATATCTGGGGATAGAAATTGAAAGTTAGACCCCCTCCCCATCTATAGGGGGGGGGAACTTTTCAGACGTCCCTAAGTTATTGTTTTTATTGAACTTGAGTTTTAGGCCAAATGGGTAGGAATAATCTGCTGTTTAGTGATCTGAGTGAGCCAACCTTCAGCTATTAACCCCTCAACCACGACACTGCTTTTCTTATTACTGATGCCTACTTCTGTTGCTAGGTTCTGATAGAAGCTCTTATTCTTGGGCTCTACACCTATCCTCGTAAACTGATCCGCCACCCTCGCCTTCAATTTGTCCTTTGCCTTCTGATGCTCATCTATCCTCTGCTCAGATGTTGGATTACCTACTGTAGACATCTTAAGCTCTGAGTACTCTTCGTTGCTCAATACCTCAACATCTACAATCAGTATTCGATCCTCACCCCTCACACCGTACTTATTCACACCAGCAATATTTACTGACTTGATTGCCTTGAACTTCAAGCCTGCATGCTCATGCACATCCCTTGCCTTGCCCTTGTACATGTAGCCCACATTATCAGCCTCATCTCTCCACCATCCATACGTGCCCTTCACCAACGCCTTGAGAGCAACCGAACCCAATGGATCAGAGCCAAACCTCTCAGCAGATTTAGGAACATGGTGATTGATCATCACAGGCAGGTCTCCAAGATGCTCGCCTAATGCCATAAGCACTGAGGCTATCTGACCAAACGACTCAATGTTTTCTGTATTGAATACACTGCCAAACGTATCAATAACAATTAGAGGATCGTAGCCAGTTTCAGGGTGTTTGAAGCCATTTAGCGTGTGATCTATGGTGTATCGCATCATCTTAGCGACCATGTTCACATCATCATCTGGGCTTACTGTGAAGCGTTTGATGTACATGTGATCGTTAGGATTGTAACCAGACTCTGGATCAAGATACTCCTTGGTATATCCAGCCCAGTTCTTCTGCCACTGACCTTCATCCTCTGAAAATACAATCACATTACGCTTGATAATACGCTCCATCATTGGATGATTAGGACGCATACCTGTGAGCAGTGTTGCTAAGGCAATAGTGCCAGTCGTCTTAGTTGATCCTGGCGGTCCTGATGCAAACCCAAACGTCTCAACCAGACAGCCCTCCACTACCCATGCGGCTATAGGAAAATCCCCCTCCTGCTTGTTCAGATCTACAGGGTCTGACAGCCTCTGTAACAGGCGTTTCTCCTCAATAGACAAGTTACCCTTAGCCTTTGCTATCGCCTTGTCAGCAGTCTCTTTTACAGCGGCCTGCTCAACTTCTGTCCAAGTATCCATCCCAGACCAGCTATCAGCTTCTGGAGCTATTGTTTCCTTAGTAATCCACTTACTCATTAATCAGCCTCCAGTAGCGTCATTAGCTCACGCTTAGCCAATGCTACATTGTGCTGCCATATATCAGCAGGATCATTACCCCACTCACCATGAGGGCAAACCACGTAGGGCATACTCTTGGGCATGTTATCTATGCTGTCCTGCTCAGTAAGTATGAGAACAGGTACTTCATATACGTCCACTAACTGCCTAGCTATAGTCTCTAAACGTGCCTTACCTCCTGACATTGCGTAGCTGAATGGACCCATTAGATCCTGTGTCCCCAGCATCTCATTAACTATCTCTCTGGTAGCCAACATAGATGCGAAGCCCTCAACCAAGATGATTGGTTTTTGACCTATCTCATCTAGATAGTAAAACCCCTTCGACCCAAAGGCTTGCTTGCTGCCATCTGGAGCTATTAACTCACAACCAATAGGTTCTCTACTGGCATTATCGTAGTAGGGATGCATGATGCAGATCTGCTCACTCCATCCAATGACAGAGCCTTTTGCCACAACTGTGTAGAACCCAATATCAGAGAAATGACGAAGCCCTTTTCTGTCCAGATATGGGTGCTCTCCTGCTAAACTCCTGCTGTCTGACCGCCAGATTTCCTTCCAGTAATCCTCCCTGTGGGAAGAACTTTTATCCCTAGCCCCAGCGTATGGGGTTGGGGTTCTGACCTTCTTCAATACATCATGAGATACTTCATCGTTTATTTTCTTAAGCGTGTCTGCCAAGCCAAGCTCAAAATGTAAACCGATAAAGTCTATCCAACTGATTCGCTTACCAACTACACCATTTGGTCGTGTGTGACCTACTCGACAGTAGCTAAGGCCAGCTTCATTTTCCCCAAAGCCTTTAACCGAGTATCGGTTTTCACCACCACAGAAGGGGCATGGCTCATTTTGAATTTCAGGATCAAGATAGAACCCAGTCAATTTGTAGACTGCTTCGACCTCAACCCCCTCGAAACGCTCAAGCGTCTCTTGCAAGTTATACTTATCCATGATACGTTCTCATAAGAATCTTTGATTTACATGAGATTGGGAAGCGGCAACTTCCCTTTCTCACCTCGATATACTTAACCAGCCTCACGCAGGTCAGTTACTGGAAGGTCGTCAAACGTAGGAGCTTGACGCTCTGCGTTCTCTAACACCTCTACTCGTCTGATGTATTTGCCCTTGACTACTAGGTCAATCACATCCCCTTTACTGGGCACTACATCCAACCACTCCCTCTTCTGTCTATACCAGCTATCGTCACCATCCAACTTGATAGTGAAATCTTCATCGTTGAACTTACTCCTACCAGCAAAATCCACCTTGCCTTGGAAGCGTTGGTACTCAAGTTTCGTTTCAGTCTGCATCGTTTGTTACCTCATTTTCATTAGCATTAGCCATTGCTGTCAGAACTCCATCCAACTTACTGCCAAAGTTAAGCTGCTTGATGTAGACCCTCTCTTGTGTTGCTTCAAAAGTAACCACTGTTACTTCTCCATTGGACATAGCACTTATGCCTGTCATCGGTAGACCTCCTTTGGTCATTATTGAAAAATGATTGACTCTCAGTTTAAGTTCAGCTAAATTCCATCATATAAAGGGACACTCCAACTTACATTAACTTGAAAGACAAACAAATAATCCCCAACAAGCGATGCCTGTTAGGGTGGTAGTGCTCATAATGCCACTAAGCTCGGGTAGTTTAGCACTGCCAATCTGAACATGAACTTAACGCTACAGATCGTCTACGCTTCTCTCACCTGACCCTTATATTGTACCATGAATCCTATGTGTTTGTCAAATGTATGACCGGTGAGTAATAGGCTACAGGTGACATATAGTACATGTACGTAACTCTATACAATTGACTTGAAGACGATAACCTGTTACCCTAATCTTAATATGCGTATTAGTACTTATTCAGTACTAATAACGTCTATGAATCTAATGATACTGATAAAGCCTATTAGTATTTATTAGATTCAGATTATGTGTGTTGAACTCATTGATTGACTGGATGGTGTAGCTGAAAAGCTGATCCAATTAATGGGGGCAAAGGTCCGAATTCGGACCCTTTAGCTCAGCTTTAGCACAGCACCTCTAAGCCGCTTCACACATAACCCTGAGGTATCTGCTCACTTATTCAGTGAGACCTTCCTTCTCTATCCTGAGAATAGTTGTACGTGAGACACCATACTTCTCTGACAGTTTGACCTTGCTTGTACCAGCCTTCAGTAGTTCACGTATCTGCTTACGCTTCTCATCATCCAACTGTTGAGGCCTACCACCATAGTTATTAGCTGCTGCCCTACCCTGCAGTGTACGCTCACGTATCAGGTCTCGCTCCAGTTCAGCAAAGAGTCCCATCATACTAAGCATAGCCTTGCTCATTGGGTCAGACTTAGACGTATCTACTGGTTGATCAATACAACGCAGTGTTGCTCCCTTCCTGTGGATAGTGTCTATCACTTCCAGTATTTGCTTAAGTGAGCGTCCTAGCCTGTCTAACTTGGTGATGACTACAGTATCACCCTCCCTCGCAAAGGTAATTAGACGCTGTAGTTCCTCTTGGTTCTTATCACTTACTCCTGATGCTTTGACTCCATAGATCTTGTCTTCACTTACACCAGCATCAATGAGCTTCTGTGTCTGGATAGTTAGATCCTGATCCTGTGTACTGACTCGCCTGTATCCTAGTAGCATGGTGTGCACCTCTAGCGAACTTTACTTATACGTTTCGTGCATCCAGCATAGCATTCGAACTTAACTCACACAATTGGGTTTTGTGCATGCACTTTAAAAAGTTTAGAGTTTCGTGCGCTCGTGCTTGTTACCTATCGATAGGCTTGGGGAGCACTTAGAAATGCTTGCTGACCAGACTCATTAGCTTTGATACTGGGCTGGCTTAGGCAATTACGGATTTATCGTTTTGCTCCCAGAGAATTCGTGCGAAGGGGTACCAAGGGGGGGGGTATGGGGGTCCACTTTATAGTGCACTGTTACTTTTCATTTTGTAGCAAAAATGTAGAGATCTTACCCAAAAATGCATCTATCTCCCGATAAATTACAGGAATAGAAAAGCCCCGTAAACTACGAGGCTCTTGTAAAAGGAGTGTCCCGAAAGGGAACAGTTATCAGCTTAGACTAGCTGCTAAAGATTGCCACCTAGATCTTCGAACAATCGCCAACGACTATGTAGGGAGTGAGTCCTAGGTGTTTATTCTCGAAATAAGTACCAAAAACTGATCGGGTGAAAGTGAGCAGCTGAGGATTAAAGGCGAAGTAATTGTAGTTTGTCGTATAAAAGTGAAACGGACTGTAATTATCTGTGAATGATTCTTTAGTCTCGTAACCAAACTTGCCCCAGCTTCCTCCTTCTCCCTCTATCCTGACAACATACTTCTCAGGCTCCATTTGAAGATCGTATCCCTTGGCTATCCCATTTCGCTCGTTAATTACAGCACCCGCTTTACCAAGACAAAGGTAGGAACCGTCATATTCGCCAGCATTTGCAGGAAGCTGAACGAGAGCTAGTACAGCTAGAGCGTATCTAATCATAAGTCTATCCTCAGCATGTTATCTAAAGCCTAGAAATGATACCTGACTTTATCCAATTCGACAGACAGTCATGCCTCTCTTATCTCCAGATGAAACAAACCCTGCTAAGCTTGAAGCGAGAACAAATTGACAGAGGCAATCCAAATGAACTCAAGACTCACAGTACTAATAGCAGTAGCCGCACTCATTTCTGGATGCGCCTCTCAGATAATGCAGAGCTATATGGGTAAAGACGTGAGAGAAGTGATGCTTGAATACGGCCCCCCTGCGAATGCGTTCGACATGCCCAACGGAACCAGAGCGTTTCAATGGGTTATGAATACGAGCTTCACAACGCCAAGTTATGCCACTACAACAGGAACAGTCTCTAATTATGGTTACAGCTCTTGGGTAAATGCTAACACGACAATAACAGGGGGCCAGACGATAAACTCAAGCTGTATCTACACTGCCTTTGGTAGATGGAATGAGTCCACACAGGGCTGGACTCTTGTTGATTTCAAGAAGCCAAAGCTGCTATGCGAGTAACCCGATATATATATCTTCGGAAATACCTCTCAACAGATTTCTGATGCTTACCCCTCTTGCTATTTCGGCAAATGTTTCAACATTTTCACAACCTCGTTAGCGAGAGCAATAATACGTTCCTCTGCATCCTTACCACCTCGCCCATACTTGAACATATGGGTCGATAACTTGGAGCCTTTACCTCCTGACCATCCACCCAAATTAGCTTTGGCAGTCTCAGAGAGATAGACACTATCAGCGTTATGACCCAGTGTATGGCGTAGTGTGTAGGCAGAAGCTTCAGGGTGAATACGTACAAGGATTTTCTTGATCTGTAGACCCACGTTACTTGCTTCCATAGAACGTAGCTTAGAAACGCTATCTGTAGATTCTACAAGCTGTCTAATACGCTCTGACCTGTAGACCAATGGGATAGTACGTGTACGCTCCTCAGTCTTACCCTTGGAGGTATTGTTCAGGATAAAGACGTAAGGCTGTCTACTGAAATCGAAACTGTCTAGGTCGAGCTTCACAGCCTCAGATGGGTGCATACCACTATGCAGTGCAAGTAGGATGTACAACTCCTGCCAATCGTCTATCTCAGGGATCAGCTTAATCAGTTCATGCTGTTCGTTGTAAGTCAGTGGGCTCTTAGCATTTACAGTTGTATCTGCATCCCTCAGGAGCTTAGGACGTTTAACCTCATACTCCAGATCATGCTTCTCCATGTATGTACGAATGGCTGAAATGATGGTGTTGAGCTGTCTACTGATAGAGGCCGCTTTGATCTCCTGAGTACGTCTTCTATTGAAGTCCTTCAGATACTGATTAATAGACTCCTCAGACATTGGGCAGTCACCGCCTCCATACTCTAGGAACTTATTCCAGAATCCAGTTTCTTTTGTTAGATCACGTTGGGACTTAATGCCTTGATTACGCTCCATATACAGTAGCCATACGTCAGAGAGCATATGCAGTGGTTCAGCCCCTTCCTGTACAAGCAGCTCACTGGCTAACTTCTGTATCTCAGCAGGAGTATTACCTTGCAGTAGGTCAGCTTCAGGAATCTGCTCAGTGGCTGCTTGGGTGAATACTTTGCTCCATTCTGGAAAGAGACTGTACAACTCATCATACGAGAATGTAGCTATCCCCTGCCCTGCACGTAGACCCTTGAGTCGCAGATACTCATGGGCATTGCGTAGGAGCATGACCTTACGTTCATGTATTGGGTCTTTGGAATCATGTAGAGAAATCATAGACTGCCACTCTTGATTACATCTGTTTATCTCTGCAATAAGAGCGTTGTAGTCATCTGGATTGGAGAGGAGTTTACGTTTGAGGGTGTCTGGAAGTAATCCAGCATCAGAGAGACGCTTAGGAAATCGTCTGCGATAGTACCAATTACCATGTATCTTGGTTGTATATGGTAGCTTCAAAATGTGGCTTCTTCTGCTCATTACAATCTCTTTCAGCATAGACCACAACAGCTAATGTGCCACGGATTGTGCCACGATCTTAGCTTAAATCTACCTAAACTACTGATTCTAAAGAACTTTAAAGAAGGAAGTGGTGCCCCGGACCGGACTC
>JABXHP010000398.1 GCA_013373575.1 Oceanospirillaceae bacterium
GAAGAGCTGGTAGAGCGAGGCAACAACGCATACTACGGTCGCGGCGTCGCGCAATCATACACCGCAGCTGCCGATATCTATCAAGCAGCTGCAGCCCAAGGTTCAGCCGAGGCCGCACACTACCTCGGATATATGTACCAGAATGGCTTAGGGCGAGAGATTAGCCTGAGTACCGCGATAGACTGGTACGCTCAAGCAGCTGAGGCCGAATACCCACAAGCCCAGTTCACTCTGGGTCAATTGGCAGAAACCGGAACGGGGACTCGGCGCAATCTTAGAGAGGCTCTACGCTGGTACCGCCAAGCAGCCGACAACGGCTATGCTCTAGCTCAACTACGTTTGGGTATGATGCACGCCCAAGGCATAGGTACACCGGTCGATTTTATCCAAGCTACCTACTACAGCGCGCTGGCTTACCACCGGGGCGGCAACAAGGTGGCCGCACAACTGCTTGAAACACTCCTCCCCTACCTCCCAAAATTGTCGACGCAGTTGGAGTACTCCACCCTCTGGGCGCTACCCGAACATGACTCACGCCCCGTAGGCCAAGTCTACCAAGGGAGCGAGGTTTACTTGCTTGAGCAGCTAAGCCGCGACTGGATGGTGGTCTACTCACCCGAAGCGCGCAAAGTGGCCTATCTAAATACCCGCAGTTTCATACCGCAAACAGCCACAGCAGTTGGCAACCTAGAGACGAGATAGAGAGATTGTGTGTATTTGAGAATTAAATCAAAACACCTATTGCGCACTGCAGTAATCCCTGTATAATTCTGGCCACGTTGATGCGGGATGGAGCAGTCTGGTAGCTCGTCGGGCTCATAACCCGAAGGTCGTTGGTTCAAATCCGGCTCCCGCTACCAACGTAAAAAGAAGCCAAATCAAACACTTGTTTGATTTGGCTTTTTGCGTTCTAAAGGGTGGTTTTTGCCTGAGCCCACGATGCACCCAACTCGTACCCAAAGCGTTTTTGGGGAATTTTTACGATGACCTTAAGGCCTAGCCAGAAGCTTTACAGAATATTCAGTCTTCCTTGATGTGCCAAACCACAGCACTTATCTCTCAATTTAAACACAAACTCCTTGTCCGCGATCAACCCTTCAGGATGGAGTCAAATAATTACACACTATATTGATCAATATAATGATCATGTAAATTATTGAATGGTCGTCCCAGATAGTTGTAAGGGGACAATCTAATAGATCTCACTTAGCTTACAGCTGACGAGCTTAGCGAGCACATCCAAATACAACTGTCGTACCGTTCGAAACTATCGTGCTCCGATCTCGAAACGATAGCGTAACCACAGCTGTGGTGTTGAGATTATTGCGGCTATCCCCGCAAGCCTCGCAACCTGCCGAAAAATATAATTTTAAGACGGTAGCTTAAACATGAACAAACTCTTCCAACGGTGCACGCTATCCGCTGCGATCCTTAGTGCTGCGATCGCAGTCAATGTCTCGGCTGAGACTTTGCGCTGGTCCAGCGCCGGCGATTCACTCACACTAGATCCACACTCTCAGAATGAGGGTCCGACTCATACCCTAGCCCACCAGATATACGACTCACTCGTTTTCCGAAATATGGCGATGGAGTTAACTGAGGGCCTGGCCACAGACTGGGGCGTCACAGATGACCCAAGTGTGTGGAAGTTTGACTTGCGGCAGGGCGTAAGCTTCCATGACGGTAGTGCTTTTACAGCTGAGGATGTTGTCTTCTCCATCCTTCGGGCGAAGCATGAAAACGCGGATATGAAAGGTTTGATCACATCCGTAACAGAAGTCTGGGCCGAAGGTGACTACACAGTATATATGCGAACTGATGGGCCCAACCCACTGCTACCTAACAATCTGACCAACTTGTTCATTATGGATAAGACCTGGGCAGAGACACACGGCGTAGAGATTCCGCAGGATTATGCGGCGCAAGAAGAGACCTATGCCGTGCGTAACGCCAACGGCACTGGCCCTTACAAGTTGGTATCGCGTGAACCTGATGTAAAAACGGAATTGGAACGCAATGAGGCCTACTGGGGTCGATCTATCTTCCCTATGGAGGTGAGTCGCATTATTCACACGCCAATCCAGTCGGCTGCGACCCGCGCCGCTGCTCTATTGTCAGGTGAGATAGACTTCCTACTAGACCCACCAGTGCAAGATCTGCAGCGTCTAGAAAATGCACCCGGTCTTAAGGTGAGCACTGCTCCGCAAAACCGCACAATCTTCCTTGGTATGGACCAAGGCGCTGCTGAACTGCGTACTTCTAACGTCAAGGGTAAAAACCCATTCGCCGATAAACGCGTGCGTGAGGCGATGAATATGGCCCTGGATCGCAACGCAATTCAGCGCGTCGTAATGCGCGGACAGTCTGTTCCGGCGGGCATGATCGCACCACCCTTTGTGAACGGCTACACCGAAGCGCTAGATCAGGTTCCTGCAGCTGATCGCGAAAAAGCCAAGGCACTGCTGGCCGAAGCAGGTTATGCAGATGGCTTCTCAGCCACACTCCAGTGTCCTAACGACCGCTACATCAACGACGAAGCGATCTGTCAGGCGGCTGTGAGCATGTTTGGCCAAATCGGTCTGGATATTAATCTTGAATCTAAAACCAAGAGCATCCACTTCGCCGACCTACAGAACGGTGAACTCGACTTCTACATGCTCGGTTGGGGCGTACCAACACTCGACTCTCACTACGTCTTCCACTACCTCGTGGAGTCTCGCACTGAGAATAGCGGTACCTGGAACCACGCCAACTTCTCAAATGCAGATGTAGATGCGAAGATCAAAGCGATGCCCACTGAGACAGACCGCGCGAAGCGTGATCAGTTGATCGCTGATGTTTGGCAAACCGTGCAGGCAGAAACCATCTACCTGCCGATTCATCATCAGGTTCTTAACTGGGCGATGAAGGACAACATCGACTTCTCAGTGCAGGCCGAGGACCAACCTCACTTCAAATATCTAACGTTTAAATGATGCATAAGGGCTAACAACCCGTCCGGCCTCTCAATCACTACCGTGGTTTGAGAGGCCATCTCTATTTCGGAGTTCTTGATGCTGACTTTTGTTATTCGTAGGCTTCTCCAATCTGTTGGAGTCATGCTGACTGTCGCTTTTATCTCGTTCAGTCTATTTCAGTTCGTAGGCGACCCAGTCAACAACATGCTTGGGCAAGAGGCGACCGTCGAAGACCGCGAAAACCTGCGCGAGAGGTTAGGACTCAATGATGCGATACCCATTCAATTTTTTCGATTCGTTAGCAATGCAATGCAGGGCGATTTCGGGATCTCTTACCGAATGGCTCGCCCAGTCAACGAGGTCATCATGGAACGCCTACCCGCGACGTTGGAGCTGGCCATCGTTTCTGGTACCGCAGCGCTGCTGTTGGGAATTAGCCTGGGCGTTTACACCGCGCTGAAACGCGACGGCTGGTTGAGTAACTCAATCATGACGCTCTCTTTGATTGGTGTTTCACTACCCACCTTTGTCATTGGTATCCTTCTGATCTACCTCTTTGCCGTTGAACTACAGTGGTTACCCTCTTTCGGTCGCGGTGAAACTATCCAGATCACAGAGAATTGGCAAACTGGTCTATTGACTGAGTCTGGACTCAAGTCGCTTATTCTGCCGTCGATCACGCTCGGCCTATTTCAGCTCACGCTAATTATGCGTCTTGTCAGAGCCGAGATGCTTGAGGTGCTGCGCACGGATTACATCAAGTTCGCTCGTGCTCGAGGGCTAAGTCAGCGTGCTATCCATTTCCATCACGCACTCAAGAATACCCTACTTCCGGTGATCACTATTACCGGCCTGCAGTTGGGGTCGATTATCGCCTTCGCCATCATTACTGAAACCGTATTTCAATGGCCCGGTGTTGGGTTGCTCTTCATAACGGCAATCCAATTTGTTGATATCCCTATTATGTCGGCCTACCTAGTTCTAATAGCGTTGATCTTCGTGATTATTAACCTAGTAGTTGATCTACTCTACTTCGTGGTTGATCCGCGCCTGCGCGTCGAGCGTTCACCGGGTCACTAAGTATGATTATCAAACGCAAGCATTCGGTGTCTTGCTGATAGAGCCCTAGAGAATTTAACATGTCGCACTCTTCATACCCTTCAAACAGGCCCGCCTCGCCGACCATACCGGTTATACCCTCAGTTTGGCGCCGAATTCTTGATAGCGATCTGTTCTATTCGTTTATTCGCAAACCTGTCATTGTCGTCAGTGCTATCCTAGTGATCGTGTTGGTTTCACTGGCATTTTTGGCGCCTTGGATCGCCCCACACACGCCGTTTGATGCCGCCTCGTTAAATCTGATGGATGGTTTTACCCCGCCTGCCACCGCAAATGAGTTTACCGGTAACACCTACCTTCTCGGCACCGACAGCCAAGGACGCGATGTGCTCTCTGCCATCATGTATGGTGCACGCATATCCCTGATTGTCGGTTTTGCCTCAGTAGCCTTCGCCGCGATTCTAGGTATCGGCTTGGGGTTACTTGCCGGCTATCGTGGCGGTTGGGTCGACGGGCTAATCATGCGTATTGCCGACGTGCAGCTAAGCTTCCCTGCAATTCTAGTAGCGCTGCTCATCTTTGGTATTTTCAAAGGGGTGCTGCCGCCCCAAGTACAGCAGGATGCTGCCATCTATGTACTCATCATCTCGATCGGTCTGAGCGACTGGGTGCAATACGCCAGAACAGTTCGTAGCTCAACTCTAGCGGAGAAGAATAAAGAGTACGTTCAAGCAGCACGACTCTTTGGCGTTCCCGCGCCACTGATTCTGCTACGTCATATACTGCCCAATGTTATGGGTCCGGTACTTGTTATCGGTACCATCGGGCTAGCCCTGGCTATCATCCTGGAGAGCACACTGTCATTCCTGGGCGTTGGTATACCTCCCACTCAACCCAGTTTAGGGACGCTGATCCGCGTTGGTCAGGACTTTCTCTTCTCTGGCGAGTGGTGGATTACACTCTTTCCTGCACTGACGCTCTTAGTACTCGCGCTCTCCGTTAATCTGCTCGGCGACTGGCTGCGCGATGCATTGAATCCGAGGTTGCGTTGATATGAGCGAAACTCTGTTAGAAGTGAAAGAGCTTGTTGTTGAGTTCGCCCAGAGAAAAAACCGACTTCGAGCCCTAGATCAGGTATCTATATCGATTAAGCGTGGCGAGATTTTGGGCATCGTTGGCGAATCAGGTGCGGGTAAGTCGCTTACGGGTGCCGCAATAATTGGGCTATTGGAGTCACCTGGGTTCATTGCGTCTGGATCGATACACCTGCATGGGGAGAGAATCGATAATCTACCCGCTGAAGCGATGCGCCGTATACGTGGTCGCAAAATTGGCATGGTCTTCCAAGATCCCCTCACCTCACTCAATCCTATTCTGACAATCGCCGATCAACTGATCGAAACGATACAGACACACCTTGGGGGCTCAAAAGCGCAGGCTCGTGCACGCGCTATCACCCTATTGGACGAGGTGGGTATACCTGCGGCAGCAAGACGAATTGATGACTACCCCCATCAATTCTCGGGGGGTATGCGCCAGCGCGTCGTCATTGCGCTGGCACTTGCAGGCGAGCCGGACCTGATCATAGCGGATGAGCCGACTACCGCTCTAGATGTGTCGGTGCAAGCGCAGATCATTGATGTTTTAAAACGCGCGTGCAACGAGCATGGCGCTGCGGTAATGCTAGTTACCCACGATATGGGCGTCATTGCCGAGACAGCGGATCGAGTCGCCGTCATGTATGCCGGACGGGTCGTAGAGGTAGGCACAGTGCAGCAGGTCATCAAGCAGCCACACCACCCCTATACGCAAGGGTTGATGGGCTCTATCCCGTCTCTGACAGAGCGCGTTGAGCGTTTGGTTCAGATACCCGGTGCGATGCCACGCCTCGACGCAATCCCCTCTGGATGCGCTTTTCACCCGCGCTGTCCGCAGGTGAGCGAGCGTTGTCAAAACCAGCGCCCCGAACTGATACCACTAGCACAGGGTGAGGCCGCGTGCTGGCTACATGCAGATGAGATAACCCAATGAACAGTGCCCCTTTCCTAAAAGTGACGAACCTCTCTCGCGTTTTTGATGTGTCACGTCCTTGGCTTAATCGACTCATAGAGCGCCAGCCAAAGCAGTACCTACGGGCGGTCAATCAGGTCTCGTTCGAGTTAGAGCGCGGCAAGACCTTCGCCCTGGTTGGCGAGTCTGGGTCAGGTAAATCCACCATTGCGAAATTAGTTGTCGACCTGCTGCGCCCGTCCTCAGGTGAGATAGCCTTTGACACGGGCTCGTTATCTGATCTTCGAGGTCAAGAGCGTCGTCAGTTGCGCCAGCGGGTACAAATGATTTTTCAGGACCCTTTCGCAAGCTTAAATCCGCGTTGGCGTGTCGGCGATATTATCGCCGAACCGTTGCACGCGTTTGGCCTCGTTCAGAGCAAAGCAGAGCGCAGTTCCCGGGTCGAGGAGTTACTGGAGACCGTCGGCCTAGCCGCGGCAGACCAATATAAGTTTCCACACGAGTTCTCCGGCGGACAGCGTCAGCGTATTGCAATTGCTCGGGCGCTATCAGCCAACCCAGAGTTCCTTGTTTGTGATGAGCCTACCTCGGCCCTAGACGTCTCTGTGCAAGCTCAGATACTCAATCTAATGAAGGATTTGCAGCGCAAACTCAACCTGACCTACCTTTTCATAAGTCACGATCTATCTGTGGTTAAACATATGGCCGATCGTGTAGGCGTTTTATATTTGGGTTCCTTAGTAGAGGTAAACGAGGCGGACGCGCTGTTTAGTGCTCCGAGACACCCCTACACACGCATGCTGCTGGATGCGATACCCGATCACGAAATGTCGGGGCGAAGCCGAACACCCGTCACCGGTGAGATACCCAACCCCATCGAGCCACCCTCTGGCTGTACCTTCCATCCGAGGTGCCCCAAAGCAACAGAGCAGTGCAAGCAAGTTACTCCGACACTGGAGACTGAGGGTATAGCCCAAGTGGCCTGTCTACATGCTTCTTAAATGATTTAATCAGAGTTTATAGGAAGATAAAGTGAGAATACTGACCAAGAAAATGCATCGTCTAGATGAGTACGGCGTGGTGAATTATCATCCGCTATTTCTCTTCGCTGCGGCATTCACAGTGCTCTATGGACTTATTTCGCTGCTCTCATTCCCTTTAGTTTGGTTTGAGTCTCAGGGAGGCGAAAGCGCTAACATACTGAACTACGCCGACGCCTTCTGGACGCTTCAGATGGCCGCCAGCACCATCGGGTTTGGCGACTTCTATCCAGTGACACAGGGAGGCCGTGCGCTGGTAGCGTTGATTTTTTATGTAGGTGTCAGTTTAGTCGGGTTTCTTGGTGCCATACTCGCCAGTGGTTTTTTCGGCTTTGCCGAGACTTCTGTGAAGAATCGTGAGCTTCGCAAACAAAACCAGGAGATCCTCGAGCACAACCGGCTTATAGAGAGAAAGCTCGACGCGCTAATAGATCAAATTTCAAAATCCTGAGATACGGATCGACTTGTATC
>JABXHP010000074.1 GCA_013373575.1 Oceanospirillaceae bacterium
CATAGAGCGCCAGGCGTTAAGCTGCACCTGCCCCTGCATAACGCTGAATAGATAGGCGGAAAAGCTGCCATATTCGGCGCTGATTTGCAGAAATACTGCAGCATTACCGATTGAGGCCTCTATCTTGGCGCGATTACGAATAACACCGGGGTCTGCCAGCATAGCCGCAATTTCGGATTCACCAAAGAGTGCCACTTTTTCTGGATGAAAGTTGAGGTAGTGGCGACGATACCCTTCGCGTTTATTCAGTACCGTACGCCAGCTTAACCCCGCTTGCGCAGACTCCAGCACCACGAATTCAAACAGCGTACGATCATCCAGCTTTAGTTTGCCCCACTCCTCATCATGGTAGCGGTGCTCAATATCAGAATTGCGCGCCCAACCACAGATGAGAGAGGGATCAGACATGTTAGTGATCCTTCTTCTGTAACTTGGGGTTCACAAAGAACTTGATAGGCTGAGCCTCGGGCTCGGTAGCCGGAGTATTCTTCAACGGGTCTACCCCATCCTTCGAAACACGCGTCTCCAACTCCTTCGGCTCTGGGCGGCCGTCTAAGCGCATTGAGTCCTCGAAACCACAATCAACACACTCGCGGTACTCGCGTTCTTCGTCACGGTACATACGTGTAGTGTCCATCTGCGCGCAGCGTGGGCAGACTGCACCAGCCATAAATCGCTTAACTATCGTCATTAGGCGGCTATCCCCGAGTGACGCAGTAGCGCATCCACTTCCGGCTCACGCCCACGGAAGGCGACGAAGAGTTCCATCGGCTCCTTCGAACCACCTTTTTCGAGAATTTCAGTACGGAATGAGGCGCCGGTCTGGGCGTTGAAGATACCCTCCTCCTCGAATCGCGAAAAAGCATCAGCCGACAGCACTTCGGCCCATTTGTAGGAGTAGTATCCGGCTGCGTAGCCACCGGCAAAGATATGACTAAAGCTGTGCTGGAAACGGTTAAATGCAGGTGGGTTGAATACAGCCACCTGCGAGCGAACCTGATCTAACACTGCTTGCACAGAGGTTTCGCCTGGCTGGTAGTCGCGATGCAGAATAAAGTCGAACAGTGAAAATTCTAGCTGGCGCATCATCATCATGCCGGACTGGAAGTGTTTCGCCTCAAGTAGGCGCTCCAGCATCTGCTGCGGCAAAGCTTCACCTGTCTCATAGTGACCAGAGATCAGCGCCAGCGCTTCAGGTTCCCAGCACCAGTTCTCCATAAACTGACTCGGCAGCTCCACCGCATCCCAAGCGACTCCGTTGATACCACTAATATCTGCATGTTCCATCTGCGTCAGCATATGGTGCAGACCGTGACCAAACTCGTGGAAGAGTGTTGTCACCTCATCATGGGTTAACAGGGCGGGTTCACCTTCGATTGGTGGAGTAAAGTTACACACCAAGTAAGCAACCGGCAGCTGCAGACTGGTGTCGATGCGACGACGCACGCGGCAGTCGTCCATCCAAGCACCACCGCGTTTAGCTGAGCGAGCAAAGGGGTCGAGGTAGCAGTGTGCTAGAACCTCACCCTCGCGGCTGAGCTCAAAAAGACGCACATCGCTGTGGTAAGTATCAAACTCCTCAAGCTCACGCACTTTCACGCTGAAGAGGCGTTCTGTGACGGCAAACAACCCCTCAAGCACACGCGGCAGCGGGAAGTAGGGTCGCAGCTCTTGTTGAGAAATATTGAAACGCGCCTGTTTTAGCTTCTCGCCATAGTAGGTCATGTCCCAAGCTTCGAGGGTTTCAATTCCGCCCTCCTCACGTGCAAACTGGCGTAACTCCTCTAACTCTTTCGCTGCCTGTGGTCGGCTACGCTCAGCCAAGTCTTCGAGGAATTGCACTACTTGGTCAGTTGATTGTGCCATCTTGGTCGCTAGCGAGTATTCAGCGTAGTTGTCGAAACCCAGCAGTTGCGCGAGCTCAAGACGTGCGGTGAGGATCCTCTGCATCAACTCTGAGTTATCCCACTCACCTGCTTTAGGTCCTTGATCTGATGCACGCGTCGCATAGGCTGTGTAGAACTCCTCGCGTAGTTCGCGATTCTCGGAGTGCAGCATAATGCCGTAGTAGACAGGGAAATCGAGCGTTAGCACCCAACCCTCTAACTCGCGTTCAGCCGCGGCACTCTTCGCTGCAACTTTAACGTGATCAGGCAGGCCAACTAGTTGCGTTTCATCAGTAACCTGCTTGAACCAACCTTGAGTTGCATCAAGCACATTTTCAGAAAACTTGGTGGTCAACTCTGAGAGTTCAAGCTGAAGTTCGGCATAGCGCTTCTGCTTCTCCCCCTCTAAACCGATACCCGAGAGGCGGAAATCGCGCAGGGAGTTCGTGATCACTTTCTTCTGTGCCGTCGAGAGCGCGTCAAAAGCTGAAGTTTGTGAGAACGCCTCAAACGCCTTAAATAGCTTCTCGTTCTGCCCAAGCTCAGTGAAGTACTCAGAGAGCTTAGGCAGACAGGCATTGTAGGCTTCACGCATTGCATCGGTGTTCTGCACCGCGTTCAGGTGAGAGACGGGCGACCACGCCTGAGCCAGCTCATCGTTCAACTGCTCAATTTCACCCACCAGGCTCTGCCAATCGGTCATGGGTTGCTCCACCAATTCGGCGATGCGAGCACGGTTGCGCGCCAGCAACTCATCAACAGCAGGGACAACATGTTCAGGCTTTATAGCGCTGAACTGAGGCAGTGAAGCGGGTGTTAGCAGTGGGTTACTCATCAAGAACTCCGCAAATCTAGGAATTGAATAGCTTTACTATAGAATGGGGGGCACAGATCAGATATTCAACCGGGAAGAAAAATGAAAATACGCGGCTTTAAAGGCATGACTCCAAAACTTGGCGAGCGCGTTTTTATTGACCCCAGCTCGGTTGTTCTAGGCGATGTTGAGCTCGGTGATGACTCCTCAGTCTGGCCTCTGACCGTGATTCGCGGCGATATGAACTACATACGTATCGGCAAGCGCACCAATGTTCAGGACGGCTCCGTGCTCCACATTACCCACGCCAGCAGCTATAACCCCGATGGCTACGCGTTAATTATCGGCGATGAGGTCACCATCGGGCATCGTGTCATGCTGCACGGTTGCACTATCGGTAATAGAGTCCTGATTGGCATGTCGACCACTATCATGGATGGCGCCGTCGTTGAGGATGATGTGGTGATTGGTGCAGGTTCTCTGGTACCACCCGGTAAACGCCTTGAGAGCGGTAAACTCTACATGGGCAGCCCAGCAAAGGCTGTGCGCGATCTGACTGAATCGGAGCTAAGCTATTTCAGCTACTCTGCAGCCAACTACGCAAAGCTCAAGGATGAACATCTCCAAGAGCCTTGGGCAGATCTGAACTGATATTGATCAGGCTTTGGCTTTGGCGATCTCACGCAGGCGTTTGACCACCTCTGCACCCACCGAGCGTTGAGTAAAGTTTCCGTCAGCCTTGGTACGACCTGCACTCTTACCTGTGAGTATCTCCAGACACTGATCGACAGTGGCTACCGAATAGATAGCAAACAGTCCCTCTTTCACAGCATCAACCACAGACTGCTTGAGCATAAGGTGGCGCACGTTCGCTTGGGGAATAATCACACCCTGGCGACCGGTCAAACCGCGCCGTTCACAGAGCCGGAAGAAACCTTCGATCTTCTCGTTAACGCCACCTATTGCCTGAACTTCACCATACTGATTTATTGAACCGGTCATAGCGAAACTCTGCTTGATAGGGATATCAGTTAATGCAGAGATAAGTGTACAGATCTCCGCCATTGAAGCGCTGTCACCATCGATGTAACCGTAGCTCTGCTCCATGGCAATACTGGCTGAGAGTGTCATTGGAAAATCTTTGGCGTAGCGATGGCCAAGATACCCTGAGAGAATCAAAACACCTTTGGAGTGAATAGGCTGACCCAAGGTCACTTCACGTTCGATATCAATGATCCCTCGGGTACCCGGATGCACGGTAGCCGTGATGCGGGCGGGCGTACCAAAACTTACATCGCCGACCTGCAGCACCGTCAGGCCATTAGATTTCCCCACTGCCTCACCATCAGTATCAATTAAGACGGTCTCGTTAACGATGCCGTCCTGAATCTTCTGAGCTAAGCGGCCTGTGCGACGCTCCTTCGCCTCAAGAGCCTCCTCTACATGCTCGGAAGATATCAGCTTGGCACCATCTACTTTGCGGCGGTAGTCGGCCTCACAGAGGAGATCCTTAAGCTCGCCAATATGGGTGGAGAGCATCTCCTGGTCACCTGCCAAGCGCGAGCTGTGCTCTACCAGTCTAGCGACGCCGCCGCGTGTGAGGGGAGCTAAACGCTCCTCCGTTGCGAGCGTCTTCATGAGCCGAGCGTAATGACGGATAGTCTGCGGCGAGCGCTGCACATCCTCTTCAAAATCCACCACCACTCTGAACATCTTCTCAAAGTCGTGGTCTAGATCCTGCAGGAGATAGAAAGTGTCACGATTACCTATTAGAACAATCTTCACCTGCAGAGGAACGGCCTCTGGGTCTAGGGTGATAGTACTAATACCGGTATATTCGCTAGCGGGATTTTCGATGCGAATCTCATGCGCTTTTAGAGCGCGCTTGAGGGCACCGTAAACGAAAGGCTGCTCAAACAGCTTCTCCGCCTCAATTACGAGGAAGCCACCGTTAGCACGATGCAGTGCACCGGCGCGGATAAGGCGATAGTTAGTAACCATGGCACCCATTTCGGAGTTGTATTCGATACGGCCGAAAAGATTCTCATAGTTGGGGTGCGCCTCATAGATCACCGGGGCGCCTTTGGTCTTCTCGTTATCGACCAACAGGTTCACGCCATAGTTCTCATCCATAAAGCTGCGGCGCGCTGCTTCAGATTTGTTCTCGAAAATCCCCTCTGCCATCAGTTCGCCGGCGTTGCGTACCAGATCGCGCTCCACCTCTTCGAGATAACGCCCTACGCCAGAGTGATTTGAGAAGCGGTCGCTCACCTCTGCGAACAGTGGTTGTAGTGCGGCGCGAGCTGTGTCGCGATCCAGATATCGCAGCGCCTCTGCAGCCTCACGACGCCATTTAGGGAGCTCCGTCAGCTCCTCGTTTAGCAACTCTTCCAACTCAGCGATGTGTTTAGAGAAGGCATCTCGGATCTCTTCGGGCAGCGCAGAGAAAACCGCCTCATCTATCGCCTGCCCTTCAGCAACTGGCGTAAACCCGATAGTTCCAGCATCACGGTAGACTGCAATGGAGTACTCACGCCCTTGGCGCTCCACCGCCTCAACGGCATTGTCATAGCGACGGTTAAAGTCTCGTTCGATCTGCGACTTTTTGCGCTGATAGGCGGGGCTCTCAAATGCCGCGGGCAACTCGGTCAGCACCCGATCCATCAGTTTGCCAATTTCTCGGCGCAGCTGAGTCGCTTTACCTGCAGGCAGCTTCAGCGCCAGAGGGTGACGCGAATCGCTAATGTTGTTGAGGTAACACCAGTCCTGGGGTTTGCGCTGCTTCTTGGCAACATTACGCAGGCTCTCCATGGCGAAGGAGAACCGTCCGGTGTGAGGTGTACCCATAACAAAGAGGTTGTAGCCGGGACGTTCCATACCGACACCGAACTCCATTGCGTCAAGCGCTCGCTCTTGGCCGAAAAATCCGGCGAACGGCTCGAGAGTTTCAGTGGTTTTAAACGGGAGGTATTCGGTTTCGCAGACGCGATAGAGTTGATCGATGCTCAGGGGGGCGTGCTTTTCCATGCGCGGTTCCAGTCAGCAGGCGTTGTACCCTAAGACTGATATCCGCGCAGGGTTAAGTCAAATTAATTCCCCGAAATTTCTGCTCGAAGTGTAGCTAACAGATCTGCGGTTTGCGGCCGGACCCCGCGCCATATAAAGAAGGCGTCCGCTGCCTGCTCTACCAGCATACCCAAGCCATCAACCGCCTGCGCGCCACGCTCCGACGCCCAATGGCAGAAAGGCGTCTGCTTAGCGCTATACATCATATCGTAAGCTAGAGTGTGGCTCGATACACAGCCATCTGGAATAGGTGGCAAGTCTCCGGCAAGGCTAGCTGCGGTACCGTTAATGACAATGTCATAAGCAGGTTCAGGCACATCTTCAAAACGACTAACCGAGATCCGATCATCAGCGAACAGGTCTTTCAGAGCCTCTGCCTTGGACACTGTACGGTTAGCTAGTACTAACTCACACACGCCTTCATCAAGTAGAGGCTTAATGACACCGCGCACGGCACCGCCGGCACCAAGGAGTAGAATACGTGCTTCACTAAGTTCGCGTCCTAAATTTTGCTTTAGGTCCGCAACCAAGCCCGAGCCATCGGTATTGTCGCCGCAAATCTCTCCTGCTTCGTTCATGAACAGGGTATTTACAGCACCAGC
>JABXHP010000244.1 GCA_013373575.1 Oceanospirillaceae bacterium
CACTCAACGTATGTTCGACAGACCCTAAGCGCCCGCATGCTGTACCGTTAACCATCGATATCTGTCATCATTGCTAAAAAGAATTAGAACAGCTCCTATGCGCAGCGCACGACTCAAAATTAGTACACGCCTTATGTTGGCACTGAGCCTGTTGATACTTCTTCAGGCGATCATCCTTGGGGTATTCACCCTTCGCTACCTTGGTGACTCGCTTGAAGAGCAGATGGGACAGCGTGCGCTGCAGCTCGCCTCGATGATCTCCCAGACACCCTCCATCAGGTCCGCGGTAACCCGTGGGGACAGCCCGGCAGTGCAAAGTATTGTTGCTGATCTGCGCCTCGCCACAGATGCCAGCTTTATCTCGATCGGTGATGCTAAGGGAATCCGTCTGGTCCACCCCATCCCTGAACGCATTGGCAAGCCGATGGTAGGTGGTGACAACTTCAGAGCACTGCAGCTAGGCGAAAGCTACATCTCAAAAGCGGTGGGCAGCTTAGGTGAGTCAATCCGAGGAAAAACGCCAGTTTTCGATGATAAGGGCCTTGTCGTTGGCGTTGTATCCGTGGGCTATCTCACCACTACGATTGATGAGACGGTCGGCACCTATCAGAAGACTATCATTATCGTCACACTGGCTCTGCTTGCCTTCTCTATAGTGTTGGCGTACTGGATTGGGCGACGTTTCCGGGCAGCCATATTCGACCTAGAACCGCACGAAATAGCCGCCCTTTTCCTTGAGCGAAACGCTACATTGGAGTCAGTGCGCGAGGGGATTATCGCAATCAATGCTGAGGGGCAAATCACCACCTTTAACCGGGCAGCAATTAAGGCCCTCAACCTCCCCGATGACAAAGAGTTAAGCGGTCTCAAATTGACTGAGGTGCTACCCGAATCGCGCCTCCCGGCGATGTTAGAGACCGGCTCGCCAGAGTACGACCGCGAGACTTTCATCAACGGCCGAAACCTTATTATCAACCGTCTACCCATCATGCGGGAGGGTAAGCTAGTCGGTATCGTTGCCAGTTTCCGGCCCAAGGATGAACTGGCTGAGGTGAGTCGCCAGCTGACTCGCATCCGCCAGTATGCCGATGCACTGCGCTCGCAGGCGCACGAGTATGCAAACAAGCTCCATACAATTGCTGGCTTGATCTCCATTGATGCCAAAGATGAAGCGCTTGAACTTATCGGCCAAGAGACAGCGGGACATCAAGCGCTGTTGAGCTGGATTCGCGACTCTGTCTCTGACCACCTAATCGCCGGGCTTCTGCTAGGTAAATATAACCGAGCGAGTGAACTTGGACTGCGTTTGGAGATTGATCCCGACTCCAACCTTGAGGCTCTGCCCAAACACATAGAGCCGCAGCAGGTTGTAACAGTCCTCGGAAACCTCATCGATAACGCTTTAGAGGCGAGCCTGTCCAATAACGCTGAGGCGGTCTACCTGTCGTTTACCGACCTCGGTGAAGAGATCGTGATTGAGGTTGAAGATCATGGACCGGGAATCGCACCTGAGTCCCGCGAAGCGGTCTTTCGCCAGGGTTACTCCAGCAAGGGTGAAAACCGCGGTATTGGCTTGCATCTAGTCCATGAGATTACACTGCAGCTCAATGCGAAATTGACACTAGAGCCGGTAACACCAACGGGCTGTCGTTTTACTCTCTATTTGCCAAGGAGTCAGAATGGCTGAACGCTACAGCATTCTCATAGCCGAGGATGATCCAAAGATTGCCGAGATTCAGCGCCGCTTTATCGAGCGTCTTGAGAGATTTGAAGTCGTCGGGATCAGTCATACAACGCGCGACGCTAGCGATATGGTGGATGTACTACAGCCGGATCTCGTGCTGCTCGATATTCACTTCCCGGACGGCAATGGCTTACAGTTGCTGCGCCAACTGCGCTCGAGCGAGTCCCCCTGTGATGTAATCATGGTGACGGCAGCGAAGGAGACCGATTCACTCTCGGAGGCACTGCGCCTGGGGGTTTTTGACTATGTGCTCAAGCCTCTGGTTTTTGATCGTTTGCAGCAGTCGCTGCTGCAGTATCTTGAACACCGCTCAGCGATGTACAGCAGCGGCCCTGAACTGTCTCAAGATCTAGTGGATCAGCTACTGCCACGCAAACGCCAGAGCGACTCAAGTACAAAAAACAACCAGACGGCCCTCCCCAAGGGGATAGATCCGCTAACCTTAGAGAAGGTAAAGGCGGTTTTCGCAGACCCCAACCTCAGTCTGAGCGCTGAGCAGGTTGGCGAGAACATCGGATCGAGTCGCACAACAGCCCGGCGTTATCTTGAATTTCTTGTCGGTGAGCAGCTGCTCAATGCTGATATTAACTATGGCACTGTTGGTCGACCCGAGCGTTTCTACCATCAGCGATCTAAATGACTAAGTAGTTTCTAAGCCAGTTACTGAGGTTGAGATGTACCAGATACCTGATCTGAAACAGATTGAAACTTTGCGCCATATTGGCGTATTAACCAGCGGCGGCGACTCTCCTGGCATGAACGCGGCAATTCGCGCCATTGTCCGCACGGCCAACCACTTTAATATTGAGATTACGGGTATACAGCGTGGTTACTCGGGTCTGCTTGAGAAAGCATTCGTCGAGCTCAACTCAGAGAACGTCTGCAACCTGATTCAGCGCGGCGGTACCACCCTTATGAGCGCCCGCTGCAAGGAGTTTCATCTGCGCGAGACGCGAGAGTTGGCGGTTCAGAATCTACGCGAGCAGGGTATAGAAGCGCTCATTGTAATAGGGGGTGACGGCTCGCTTACTGGTGCCCGCCTAATGGAGAAAGAGTTCGGATTCCCGGTTATAGGTCTGCCTGGGACAATCGATAACGATATCTACGGCACGGAAGTGTGCATCGGTTTTGATAGCGCGCTACATACTGCCGTGAATGCAGTTGATCGTATTCGTGACTGTGCCAACTCCAGTGAGCACTTTCATATCGTTGAGTGTATGGGGCGCAACTCAGGCGCACTAGCGGTGCACACTGGCATAGCCACGAGCGCCGAGCTCATTCTGATTCCCGAAGCCCCTTGGCAGATGGATGAAGTGTGTCATCAGCTCTACCAACTGCGCAAATCTGATCGCGCCACCTCGGGCATTATTGTGGTCGCCGAAGGCGGCAACACCGGCATCTCGTACGAGATCCAGAAGCAACTTACAGAACTGGGTATAGATTCGCTGGTGACTATTCTGGGGCACATCCAGCGCGGCGGCACCCCCTCGCCTAACGATAGACTGCTGGCATCAGCGCTGGGTAACGCTGCCATTCACTATCTTATGGCGGGCTACTCGAACGTGATGGTGGGTGTGGAGCGCGGGCGAACAATCACCTCAGATCTTGCCGATGTCATTAGCCACCGGCAGTCGCTAAACCAATCGACGCTCAAGCTCGTCTCCGAGCTCAAGCCGTGGTTCTAATTAGTCACGACCTCGGCTTCGCCGGGATCCCTCCCACTACTGCAGAAGTGGTAGTACTTTTTTCACAGAGTGGTTGCGCTCTTTTAACATCACCCTTCCCGTAATAGTATCTTCAAATTCACAGCTATTTAATTTAAATAGTCGCAGCCGGAGAGCGATTTCTATGTCGATCGAGTTACAAGATTCTGACCTGTTAAAAAACCTAGCCTACGTCAATGGAGAGTGGATGGGGTCGCATACAGGTGCAACCTTTGGAGTAACAAACCCAGCTACTGGAGAGCTTCTGGCTGAAGTTCCTGATATGGACGCAACTGATACCGAGCGCGCAATCGCTGCCGCGCACTCCGCTTGGGCCGCCTGGCGCGAGACTCCCTGCAAGCAGAAGGCTGCAATACTCCGCCGCTGGTTTGACCTAGTTATGGCAGCGCAAGAGGATTTGGCTCGCCTGATGACTGCAGAGCAGGGCAAACCTCTAGCGGAAGCACGCGGTGAAGTCGCCTACGGAGCTAGCTACATTGAGTGGTTTGCCGAGGAGGCGAAGCGTATCTATGGAGACACCATCCCAGCGGCTACCGGCGACAAGCGCCTTGTTGTTATCAAGCAGCCTGTGGGTGTTGTGGGGGCGATAACCCCTTGGAACTTCCCTAATGCGATGATCGCTCGCAAAATTGCACCGGCACTCGCAGCTGGCTGTCCCGTGGTGGCAAAGCCTGCCGAGGATACCCCACTCTCTTCATTGGCCCTTGCAGTGCTGGCTGAGCGTGCCGGTGTTCCAGCCGGTCTGGTTAATATAGTCACCTGCTCTCGCAGCAATGCTGCAGCCGTGGGCAAGGCACTGACCGGATCGGAGAAGGTGCGCAAGATTTCGTTCACTGGCTCAACCGCGGTTGGCAAGATTCTTATGAAACAGGCTGCCGACTCCGTGAAAAAAGTGAGCATGGAGCTTGGCGGCAACGCACCATTCGTGGTGTTTGATGATGCCGATCTGGACGCAGCTATTGATGGCGTAATTGCCTCGAAATACCGTAACACCGGGCAGACCTGCGTCTGTGCCAACCGTATCATTGTTCAATCAGGCGTCTATGAAACGTTTTTAGAGAAGCTTGCGGCGCGCGTATCCCAGTTTAAGGTGGGTAATGGCCTTGAGGTCGAGGATGCCGTGCAGGGTCCATTGATCAACCGTGCGGCAGTTGAAAAGGTCGAGCGCCATGTTAAAGATGCCGTAGATAAGGGCGCACGCGTAATCTTAGGCGGTAAAGCACACGCACTAGGTGGTACTTTCTTCGAACCTACAATTCTAGCTGACGTCACCACAGATATGTGTGTCACCTATGAAGAGACCTTCGGTCCGGTAGCGCCAATCTACAAGTTCGACAC
>JABXHP010000306.1 GCA_013373575.1 Oceanospirillaceae bacterium
AAAAGCGCCTTGGAAGGTGTACAACATAGGTAACAGCCAGCCTGTGGAGTTGCTCTACTACATCGAATGTCTGGAGCGGGCGTTCGGCAAAACGACCGAGAAGACGCTGCTACCGCTGCAGCCAGGTGACGTTGAGCACACTTATGCGGACGTAAGCGCATTGATGCGTGATACAGGGTATGAGCCCAACACTGCAATTGAGGAGGGTGTTGAACGCTTCGCCCGCTGGTACCGGGATTACTATAAGGTCTGAGACAAACGAAACTCACAGCACCAAGTTTGTTGGCTCCCAAGCTCTGTTGCAGCGATGCCAGGCTGTGAAAGATAGCCACAAGCTACTACTTACAGCAGATGTCGTTCAACCTGAAGGATTAGCCGGTCAAGCGCGCCGCGATTTCGCTTCACAACTCTCAGTCCAGCTTCGCAGGCCGGCGCGGAATGAGCAGGAGCAAACAACTCTCGAGCTCGTTGTGCCAGGTCATCAGTGCATGAAACTTCGAACAGTGCGCCCTCCTCTTCGAGCTCACGCGAGATGGCCGCGAAGTTGTAGCGACTCGGGCCCATGATTATCGGCTTTCCAAGTGCCGCTGGCTCGAGTGGATTATGACCACCTGTACCTGAAAAGCTGCCCCCAACAAAAGCGACATCGGCAGCGGCATAATAGGCGAGCAATTCACCCAAACTATCGCCGATCCAAATCTGCGTAGCCTTGTTGGGAGAAACCTCGCTAGAGCGGCGCATTACCGCATCAGAGAACCTCGCGGCTAGGGATGTCACTGCATCGAAGCGTTCAGGGTGACGAGGCACGAGTATCAATGCAAGTTCAGGCAACTGCTCTTTTAACTGAGACCAAGCACCTAAGGCGATCGCATCCTCACCCTCGTGGGTGCTCGCGGCGATCAACACGGGACGATCAGCACCCAGCTGATCCCGCCAGGATTTTCCTTGAAACAGATCACTATTCGATATGCTGAGGTCATACTTAACACTCCCATCAACACTGATCCTTAGAGGGTCAACACCCAGTTCGATGAATCTCTTTGCATCGTCTGAATGTTGAGCACAGATGTGCGTCAATGCATCGAGAGCAACCCTCGTGAGGGATGCGAACCGCTGATACCCGCGCATCGATTTAGCCGATAAACGTGCATTGGCAAGGAGAAGCGGCACTCCGCTCAGATGACAATTCTGTAGGAGATTAGGCCAAAGCTCCGTCTCAACAATTAACCCCGCACAAGGCTGATGTCTTTTAATGAAGCGTTTAACCGAGCCAGGTGTATCCCAAGGAATGTAGCGGTGGTGCACACTATCCGTGAACCGTTGCGTAACCTGAGATGCACCCGTGGGCGTCATTGTGGTGATCAGAATAGGTCGGTTAGGGTGGCTGAGCAGAAGCCGCTCCACTAGCGGACTGATCGCAATAACCTCCCCCACAGATACAGCATGGATCCAAAAAGGATTACCACCGACGGGCGCCGAAATACCCAAACGCTCGAGCATACGGGCTCTATAGCTGGGCGCTCTTCGACTTCTAACCAACAACCGCAGGGCGAACAGCGGTAGCAGTAGGCGAAAGAGCAAGGAATAGAGCGCCAACGCCAAGATTATCCCTCGTCGCTAAACTGCATACGGTAGAGTTGGGCGTATGCGCCATCCTGCGCAAGCAGGTCTTGATGGGTGCCGCTCTCAACAATCTCCCCGTGTTCCATCACAACAATCATATCGGCCTTCTCAACCGTTGAGAGTCTGTGCGCAATAATCAACGTGGTGCGCCCTTTGACCACCTCATCCAAGGCAGCCTGGATATGACGCTCAGATTCAGAGTCCAAGGCCGACGTTGCTTCATCTAATATCAAAATTGGCGCATTCTTTAGAATCGCACGTGCAATGGCTATTCGCTGACGTTGTCCGCCAGAGAGCAGAACGCCACCCTCGCCAATATGTGTATCTAGCCCGTCCGGTAAGCGATCGATAAACTCCGTCACATGGGCCGCCTCAGCCGCCGCCATGATCTCTTCGCGGCTCGCGTTAGCCATTGCTCCATAGGCGATATTATCTGCAATTGTGCCGTTAAATAGCACAACTTGTTGGTTAACTAGCGCGATTTGAGCCCTCAAGCTCTCCAGAGTCACCTCCTCAATCGGCACGCCATCTAACGTCAGCGCACCTTCCCAGCCATCGTTAAAGCGAGGCAATAGACTGACCAGCGTCGACTTACCCGAACCAGAGCGACCAACCAATGCAACCGTCGTGTTGGCTGGGATACAGAAGTTAAGGTTCTTTAGCGCCCGAGGCAGATCAGGAGCGTAACGAAAGCTTAAATTCTCCAGACAGATACGACCCGTCATGTTGGTGATCAAACGGGTTCCCCGATCGACCTCATCAGGCGCATCAAGAATCTCAAACACCGACTCTGATGCCGCAATACCTTTTTGAATCTTTGCGTTAACGTCGGTCAACAACCTCAACGGCTTGGTAATCAAGCCTGCTGCGGTCAAGAATGCGACGAATCCACCGGTACTCATATCATCCATCACATCAGGATGCATCGCGATGAACATCAACGCAGCTATTGCGAGCGCTACGAGCATCTGTATCACTGGCGTATTGATCGCTTGAGTCACGGTCATCTTCATGAATTGACGACGATTGCGCTCACTCGCTTCGTTGAATCGATGCGTCTCAGACTCAGAGCCACCGAATATGCGGACAATCTGGTGACCTTTAATGGCCTCCGAGGCGGCATCGGTAATATCGCCGACACTCTCTTGAATCTTGCGGCTTTGACGACGTAAACGCTTAGAGGCAATCATCACAACGACGCCCATAAACGGTGCGACCGCAACAAATACGAGCGTCAACTTCCAGTTGATGTAAAGCATGTAACCAAACAGGCCGATAACCGTTAGCCCCTCACGCAGGGCCACCTTTATCGCTTCGGTTACCGCTTCTGTTACCTGCTCAACGTTGTAAGTGAGCTTGGCTAGCATTTGGCCGGACTGACCTTGGGCAAAATAGGAGACCGGTAAAGTTTGAAGTTTGTTAAATAGATCGACTCGAAGTCCGTGGATCGCTTGGCGCGCGATATAAGCCAGCGCGTAGGTTCCAACAAACGTGGCAGCGCCTCGCATGAAAAATATACCGACCACCATCACAGCCAGCAGAAAACGCTGATCGTACTGCGCCTCCTGAACAGCATTCACCACTAACTCTAACCATTTTGCCGAAGCAGCCTGGGAGGCACCGAAAAATGTGTAGGCAATGAAGCTAAGCACAAACCCAAACCAATAGGGCCCGACGTATTTTAGCAGTCGAGTATAAACGTCCCATGTACCTGGTTGCGGCTGTTCAGAGTTCAACTGTGCCTCTCCTATGATGTATCGCGATAGTATACACTGAAACCCTCAGAGCTTTGTCAATCTAACACACACGTTAGCCTGAAACGTCTTATCGCAGCCGCAAACAAAAATTGACTGCATCAACTTGGGAGAGAGACTACGGTGGTGCCGAAATTCACAGTTATAACAGTAACTTATAATAGCACCGATGTCCTCGTTAGGATGCTAGATTCACTACCGTTAAATGTGCCCGTGATTGCTGTCGATAACGGCTCGGCTGATATTGAACGCCTCCGCGCAATGTCTCAATCTCGATCTTTCAGGTTACTGGAAAATGAATACAATCTAGGATTTGGGGTAGCCTGCAATAGAGGTGCCCACCATGCAAATACCGAGTTTCTTCTCTTCCTCAATCCCGACGCAAAGCTCACCGAGGGGTGCCTTGACGAAGTGTTCTTAGCTTTTAGCCGGTACCCTAATTGTGTGGCGCTGAATCCTGCAATCATTGATTCAAATGGTAAAGAGTATTTCCGGCGCGGCTCTGTGCTTTTAAAAAAGTCTCTTTGGTTACCGAGGGGCTGGCCTGCTGAAGATCGGACGGTTAACATCTTGTCAGGTTCGGCACTTTTTACCCGAAAAACAGTATTTGACGGAATAGGCGGATTCGATGAGCATATTTTTCTCTACCACGAAGATGATGATCTTTCATTACGGATCTCAGCTTATGGAGATCTAATGTTTATTAAAAACGCCAAAGTTGAGCACACAGGTGGCCGATCGTCCTCTAGAAGCCCAGCAATTGCGGCACTAAAGGCTCTTCATATGGGGCGTTCAAGGGTTTATGCGGGGCGAAAACATAAGGTTAGATTTCCTGTAGTAAAACCTCTTGTGGGTGCATTCTTACAACTTTGTTCGCCAATAAATATTCTCTCACACCGTAAGCGAGCAAAGTCGGTCGCTTTCTTAAACGGTGTAATTGTGGAGGCGCTGAGACGCTCCTGATCAACTGGTATCATTTTTACTTACTTGGATCAGCTGGTAATGACAACTGTTCGGCGATAAAAAATTGAGCAAGCTTGAAACGATAGGGATAATTTGAAACGCTTAGTGACAACAGCTTTGATAAAGACCTTGCGGTTAATTAACCACCTGCCGCTCGATACGCAGATATGGGTTGGCAAACTTTTAGGGCTACTCCTCTATCGGGTATCAAAGAAGCGCCGAAACGTTGCGAAAGTAAACATCAACCTCTGCTTTCCAAATTTAGATATCGATGCACGGGATAGCCTAGTACGCGATACGTTTATCGATAATGGGATCGGAATCATAGAGACAGGTATGGCTTGGTGGTCAAATCCCGAGTCATTTAGGGAGCGAACTCACTTTGAAGGTCTTGAGCACCTTGAAGATGCTCTGTCACAGGGCCGTGGAGCGATAATTCTTGGAGCCCATTACTCCACGCTTGATTTGGGAGGACTTCTCTTCTCGCTTTTTCATCCGCTAAGCGCCATGTATAGACCACATAACAATCCAGTTATTGAGCGCGTGATGAAAAAAGGAAGATTACGTTGTATCGATCAGCTGATTGACCGAAGAGACTTTCGCACAGTGCTTCGCCAACTTAAGGACAACAGGGTTATTTGGTATGCTCCGGATCAGGACTTCGGGCCTCAAAGCTCAGTTTTTGTACCTTTTTTTGGAGTGAAAGCAGCCACTGTTACAGCAACAGCGCGTCTAGCCAAGATAAGTCGAGCACCTGTTATGTTACTGTCGCATCATCGTACAGAGGACAACAGGTACGTACTCCGTTTACACCGGCCGTTGGCCCCGTTCCCATTAACAACAGAAGAGGAATCTGCTCATGCAGTTAATCGAGCGCTAGAGCAAGGTATCTCTTATGCCCCATCACAATACATGTGGGTACATCGACGATTTAAATCGGTGCCGGAAATTGCTGCACTGTACCAACAACAAAATACTCTGCGATAGTTGCGAGGAAATTACACTAAAGATGAGATTGATTCCGCTATCTAAAGAAAGTCTTACAAACACCGCGCTTATATTAGGGTTGGGAATAACTTTAGCCGTACCACATGGTGTTGCTATCTGGCCCGTGTTGTTCTCTATAGCGGGCTTAATAATGTTTTCGGGGAGCTTTGGAAAACCAAAGAATAAACTTCCGGAAGAGATCAGAGAGGCAAGAAAAACTCTAAGCATAGTAGCGGGACTCGCTATAGTAGGTCCATTGAGCGTTGACCTTATTCATTCGAATAAGATTAGCTTGGATCCTTACATAGCGATTATATTACTCCCTTCTTTAGCAATAGTTGTTTACCGCAACAAGGTAGTTTCAGATACTTTTTTCACCGGGGTTGCATTAGCAGCCATACTCGCTTTTGGACTGGCCTGTTATGAGCACTTTTTTAAAGGAATAAGCCGCGCCGGTGGATATATGAACCCGATACCTTTCGGGGATATTTGCGTTCTTTTTTCCCTTGCTTTGATAGTAAGAGCTTCGAGTGCTTGGCAAAAACGGCCAAAATTCGCAATATTTCTTATCATCGGTATCGTTTGCAGTACTTATGCGGGTTTATTGTCTGGCTCCAAAGGCGGATGGCTTGCTTTAACGTTTGGGCTAATTTTCGGTCTTTGGAAGTTCCTTACGAATCTACGAATGGGGAGAGCCACTACCTTGGCAGTCGTGATTGTCGTTGCCATTGGGTTTAGTTTTGCTTTTCCGAATACAGCAAAATCGCGAATTATTCAGGCTTATAACGGAGCAGTCACGTGGCTTAGAACAGGTGAAATATCGGATAGCTCGGCCTCTGTGCGGTTCGAGATGTGGAAGCAAGGTGTACTTGCTCTCCAAACTTCACCATTAATCGGATTAAGTACTGATGATATGAGAGCTTTTCGAGAATACGGCATTGAAAAAGGGCTTTTAGACGAGGGACTGGGGCGGCACGTCCAAAGCCTTCACAGCGAATTCATCAATCAGTTGGCATTTAGGGGGATAATTGGATTTTCTATCTCAATGGCAACATTTTTTGTCCCTTTTTATATCTTTCGACAATTTAGGACTCATGCCGACCCAACGATACGAGATCTAAGTTTAATCGGCCTCCTACTGCCTCTTGCCTTCCTCGAATTCGGGATCTCAATATCAATTTGGTCAACAAGCTCATTTAGATTTGTTTACATATCT
The DNA here is from genome assembly GCA_013373575.1 of Oceanospirillaceae bacterium. Taxonomy (GTDB): domain Bacteria; phylum Pseudomonadota; class Gammaproteobacteria; order Pseudomonadales; family Balneatricaceae; genus Marinobacterium_E. The sequence goes on from JABXHP010000306.1 coordinate 6,544, forward strand.
TGGATCGTACTAGTTTTAGCTTTAATGGCAGTGCGGCTAAACCAAATCACATTAGAGCGCGAACGCCCACCTTCTGATTTTTAGAACCACTTAGTTCACGGCAAAAAGTGCTTCGTATACCTTCCCAATACCTGCGGACTCGGTATCCACGCTAAACTTTGCTTTGACAAGTGCGCGTGCTCTCTTGCCAAAGTCCTCCGCCAATTCTGGATTCTTAATTAGTGGTTCTAGGGAGCATGTTAGTGACGCTAGATCAGTAGCGGTCATCAGAGCCCCCGTTTGTCCATCTAACGCTAATTCAGAAAAAGCACCTGTACGAGAGCCAATTACAGCACACTCGGACGATGCAGCTTCAAAAAGTGTTAGCCCGAAAGCCTCATAACGTGGGCAGGCCACACAGATCAGACAACGTTGATACCACAGGTGTATTTGATCGGAAGGGATTTCGCCTAAAAATACAATTCGATCACTCAGCCCGGCACTGGCAATCTTAGATTTAAGCTCAGCATAAAATGACTCAAATTTGGGCTGTACCAGCCCCGCTATCACAGCCGTAAAGTCGGGGAATTTAGGTAAAACCTGAATCATCGCGTCAACAAAAATATCCGTTCCTTTCTCCGGTCGGACACGTCCGAATATTCCTATTCCCCACTTACCTGGAAGGCCCGAATCTCTCCAAGCAACCTCCTTATTGAGTGGAGCAGGGAAGCGTTTCGTATCGATTCCATGAGGTACAACTGCCGAAACATTTGGTACGAATTCGGCTGCAGCTTCGCTAGTGCAAATGACTGCGTTCATCTTTGAGATTAACCACCGCGGCAAAGCACTGTGCCTACGTTGTGCTGCTGACGTGAAAACAAGTTTTATTGGCAATCTGAATAGATCACGTGCTATGACGCCTAACAACATCTCATTGTTTCGACGCAAATGCCAAATCCGAAAAGGACGATCTTTGGGTGGCCGCAGAGAAATTTTAAGCGCTTTCATAACACTAATAGGCTCTATGCCGTTCGGCATTTTGGGGCCGACGTACTCCAACCTCCACTCCTTAACCTGAAGCGGGACCAGCGCGTTCACTGTCGCCGAAACCCCGGTATACCGGCTCTTCAAGCTGAAAACTAAAACCTCAGGATCTGTTCTTGGTATTTTCATGTAGTAACCGATTCGATACGCTGTGCTGAGCATTATCTACACGCATGATCTTGGGGTAAAGCTTGCAACAGCACGGCCGGAGATTGTAAAGCGCGAGAAAGAACTAACGCCTATTCACGCTATCCTTTAAACCTTGCACCTATTGTTCGAGAAAGGCCGAGATTCCAAATACAAATTGTCGATCGATCTGACTTTGAGATTTCAGAAAGTTAGAAAACGAAAAATCTTCAGTTGAAGTCAACGTGACGAGGCTCGTTTCCTCCTGAGTGGCATGCAGCAACATAAAATGAATGTGGAAGTGAACTGCATAAAATCACCTTTTTTATAAACTTAGATTCCATTTTTCTACCAGTTGCATACAATCGGTCGATCGACATTTTGAGCGGCTACGGCGCAAAGTGCGTCTGCTGCTCGCAAGACTACTCAGAGTGATTTCTAAATGGCAGCTTTTGGTTCCGTTTTCATGCCGGAGATGACGATCTCCTATTTCGATGGCGAGAGCTGGAGTGCAACTGAAGTTGTACCTAGCGATAAATTGACACTGCACCCAGGTGCGCACGTACTGCACTACTCAAGCACCTGTTTTGAGGGTCTTAAAGCATTTCGCCACGCCGATGGTTCGATCAAAATTTTCCGTATGGATATGAACATCGCGCGTTTTGCTCAGAGCAGCCGCCTTCTGGGTCTGCCCGAGTTGG
>JABXHP010000026.1 GCA_013373575.1 Oceanospirillaceae bacterium
CTTTTTTTGTGCCTACTTTTGGCAAACAACGAACGCATTTCCGTTTGTTGTTGGAGGGCAGTTATAGGCAGCAAAGGTATCATTGATATTGAAGGTTGAGGGAAAAATACTCAATAAAATCAATAATCTAAAAGGTAAAAACTATGTCTATGACACGTAAAGAAAAGAAAGCATACAACGCAATCAAAGCCCACAAAGCAAAGATAGCAAACGCAAAAGCAAGCCCTTCTAAAGTTGCCGCACTGATAAATGCTGGCGGCTTTGTCAGCGTTAACTTGAAAGATTTAAACGCACTGAATGAAACAAGTATTGAGCGTGGTTACAACCGCAACATTTACTTTGATGTTGTTGAGAAGATGCTTGCTGAGGGCATGAAGTTGCGAGGGCTTTGGCGAGGTGCTGAAACAACAGTAATGCTACAGCCGCTAATGCTACACGAACACAAAGCGTTTGAGTCGTGCGAGCCGCATGTTCGCTGTCACATCTTCACTGACGGTATCTGTGGTTTCTTAACGCTTGATGTTGATATGAACGACTTTAGAACACTGATACACACTAACAAAGTTTATGGCTTAGAGGAGGCTGCGTAATGACTACTAGATACAGTGATAGTTGGAGAGAGGCTCAGTGCTTGATGCGATACGAACTAACTGTACTGAAGTACATTGAGGAAACTTGGAGCGGCTTAAACAAACTATGTGCTGTGTACGGAGACGATTACTACAAGGAAGTAAGTGAGCATGTTTGGGATTTGATGTGTGACTGGAACTTGTACGCAGCGGCACGATATGAAGGAGATGATTTAACAGAGGAGGAGCGAGAAGTAATAAATGCTGTTGAGTTTTGGAGACTGTGATGAGCAACTCTACGAACACAAAGCCCGCTAACTTAGCGGGCTTTTTTCATCATTGCCGTCGTCTTTTTTCTTACCCATCTCCGCAACACCAGCACCAATCAGCAGTATCAATATAAGAGGCGGGAACATAAAACATACAATGACAACCAACCAAAAAGGGAAGTTTTTGCTAAAAACATATGCCGCCAAGCAAGCCATATGTAGTGCCACAACCAACGCCAATATAGCCACGCCTATAAGTATTATCCATACTGCTGCTATATCCATGTTTGCCCCTACTGCTTGTGCTCTAGCATTCGCTCAAATATTCCAAGCGTTCTGTCGTGCTGTTGTGAGAGCGTATCTAGTTGCTTAATCAGCGTCTTATTGAGCATATCCATCGTCTCGTATTTCTCTTTAGCCGCTTTGTAAGCCCCTCTAAACGCCCTTGCCTGCTCCTTGTACTGCTCTGCTTCATTCAACGCCTTATTCAATGCGTCTCGCAACTCATCAACCGTACTTAAATGGGCACTATCACTGCTTGGAATACGTGTCTCAGATGGCGTCTCAGTTCGTCCACTCGTGTCTATGTTAAATACACGAGCAATGTCACCCAAGTCCAAAACTTGTCCACCAAGTTCATCTCTGTGTGCCGTAATCACGCCGTCAGAAACTTTCTTGTAAAGCGTACTACGGGCGATTCCGTACTTTTTTGCTATCTCGCCAATACGCATTCTCATATGTACAAGCCTATGTCCAAGTTAGTCCAAAACATTCTATCCAAAGTCAAACTGTGACTGTTGCTTTGGACTGATGTGTAGAGTCACAGAAACTATTCTGCGTCCTCGTTTGTTCGTCTCAACACTAATATCCAAGTTGCCTTTCAGATTCGCTTCTTGTGCTGCTCGCTGTAAAACCCATTTGTTGAAGTCACCAAACTTCTCGTACTGCCCGTCATCAACACCAAGCATGTCTCGCAAGTCATCTACCTCTATAGTTCGCTTGCCTATTTTCTGATACTGGCAGGCTAACTCGTACAAGCGTATTGCGTAGTTGCTCTTCATCTCTTTAACACTGAGCAAAGCGTACTTCGTAAACTCGCTGTAAATGCCTGTACTAAATCTGAGCATTTCTTGTGTGAGCGTTACTGACACACAGTTTTGTGCCTGGTTCCATGCGTAGTGCTGGAGAAAGCGGAACTCAGCACCGCTTCTGAAACTACCAATGCGTATCGTTGCGTCATACAAGTTTGCCGCAGCCTCACGCAATGTCTTATTCCCGTTCTTCTTGTCTATGCCGTAAGCATCGCACCAATCATCAACGCTAATGCGCTGCTCTTCAGCCGCATACTTCCAGTCATCGCTTTTGCTATCTAACAAACTTATTGTGAGGAGGAGTAGACGCTTGCTGTTTAGCCCTAACTTGTAACAGCCGCTAACCAAGTCGTTGTCTTGTACAACGATGAGATTCTTATCTGTGCTTGTGTACTCTGTACCTGTATCAAGCCGCTCTATGAGTTCCATATTTTTATCCATTTATGGAAAAGATTGGATATCTCTCATAGTTGCTTATGACGAGAAATATTTCAACTTCTCGTTATTTGCCTTTTACGATTAGATTTATAGCCTGTCTGCTGACACCAAACTCTTCAGCGAGCGCTGTTTGCTTCTCACCTGCTTTAACTCGTTGCTGTATCTCAACACGCTTGTTTAATGGAATGATTTTCTTTCTGCCGCCGTAGTTACCAGTGCGTGCCTTGCCTGCCTGTGTGCGTTCAACAATAAATGTGCGTTCCATCTCAGCAAACACACCAAGCAGTTGTAGCATTGCGTTGCTAAACGCATCGTTGTTACTTGTATCAACTGGCTGCTCAAGTGCTTTCAGTGCCACGCCTTTGTCTTTCAGCGTATCAACTGTGTTCAGTACTTCACGCAAACTGCGTCCAAGTCTGTCTAGTTTTGTAACTACTACAGTGTCGCCTTCACGCACATAACCAATCATCTCTTCTAGTTTTGTTTGGTTAGCACCTTTTTCTTTGCCGCTGTGCTTGCTGCTAAAGACTTTCTCACAACCAGCATTTGCTAGGTGAATAAGTTGTTCTTCTAAGTTCTGTGTCTCACCACTAACTCGTGCCCAACCAACTAACTGTCCCATAAATGCCTCGTCAAGTGACTGTTAAGTTACTTTACATTTTATTTAATACGGAAATATTGTCAAGTAACTTTTATATTTCTATTACTTTACATAAATCAAGTTTGTTCAAAGTTGCTTTACAGAATAAATGGAAGAAATAATAGATTTATTAGTATTTTATATTTTTTAAGTTTTTTATATTTTTTAGGAATGTGTAACTTATTGATTATTAATAACTTTTAGCACTTAAAGACGAGACATTTATGCGTGGGATAGAGAGATTTATGCGTGGGATAGAGAAAAATATGCGTGAGATGGAGAAAAATATGCTGACAAAGGGAAAGATACTGAAAAAGGGTGTTACAAGTTGTAACGCTGTAGTCACTACACATCACATACCCAATCACCTTACACCACACACATTGAGAATGGTGTGAAAGTCATAAAGTATGAAAGTCGTAAAGTCGTAAAGTCGTAAAGTCGTAAAGTCGTAAAGTCGTAAAGTCGTAAAGTCGTAATAGATGGAGAGATTTATGGAAGCGAAGCAATAGTGCGTTGTACTAGTGCTGTGGTGATTTGATAGATGGAGAGATTTATGGGTTTGTTATCTGGTTAAGTGCCATACTTTCTTTAAGGCTAGGAACGGAGATGATTAGATGAGAAACATGTTGTGCTGTTTGATGCTAGTTCTAGTAGCGACTTCTAATACGGTTGTAGCGGATGAGACGGCAGATAAGTTGGAGCGACTGGAAAAGATGATAGTTGCTCTACATAACAGGTTAGAAGTTATTGAGAAGAAACTCAGCAGCGAGAAAGCAGTCAGTGCTATATCCAGTGATGGGTACAAGAGCGTGAGCAACTGGAGAAAACTTGAGACAGGCATGAGTACTGATGATGTAAGAGCGTTGCTTGGAGAGCCATTGAAGATTAATGGAGGTGGTGTCGCTGATTGGTTTTACGACAATGATATTTGGCACAGCAAAGTTACTTTCGTAAGTGGACGGCTTCAGGCTTGGGCTGAGCCTGAATGAAAATGCGGACTTCAAGTCCGCAATATGTATTACATGATTAAGATAGGTGGAGCGTCATAAGTTCGTTTTGTATTCACGCTATCAATAATCCCAACAAGCATCTCTCGTAACTTGAGATGCTGCTCTTTGGTGTTGCGATACACAATCTCTTTAGCAATCTTCTCTTGTAACTTGGCAATGGCTTTTTGTGTCACTGGCATTTGGTACGACTTAACAGCATCAAGTTTTTCCCAAATGTTCACCAGTACATGTGTTGGCATCTGACGCTTTTCATCTGTACGCATTACTCGTATGTAACTACCGCTTTTTTGGCAGAAGTCAGTTGCGAATGTCGTTTGGCTTACGCCTAGTAGTTTGTTGGTATCTTCGTATATTTCTATGTTGCTCTTCATGTCTGTAGTTCTCCTTTACCATCGCTTTGTAAGCAATGAACCTAGTAGTTATCAGTAACATCTTTGTTATCCAGCGTGTCACATTCTGGTGTTTTTCTATGGTTTGTAATCGTTACATTTCTTTCAGGTAAACTTACCCAACTGTATTCGCTACTTAGCAAATACGAGTGGACTGTTATTGCTGCGAGACTCCGTCAATCGCTGCCAGTTGTTACCTGATTGTTAAGACAGTGTGATGCGGTGTAGTGCTATACACTTCGTACACCTCAGCATCAGCGTGTCTTTTCTGTTTCTTCATCTTGCTGCCGTAGCCAACAAGTTTTGTGCTGCTATCTGCTTTAACCGCAATAGATGTATTTGTATCTACTACAGCCCTGTTTTCTCTTTTTTGTGCCTGGTACTTGTGTCCTGCCTTAACAGCCCACTCTTTAAGTTTCTGCTCTTCTAGTGCTTCACGCACTTCAGACATAGTCGCTCTATCTTTTGCTTTGATTTGTTCAAGCACACGATGATGTACACAAATCATCTGCTCAGCAGTCAGCCCAGTACCGTCAAGCAAGTACAGAATATGAAAGTGTAAGTAGCCGTACTCGTCTTTCTCTTCGCTGTACCAGTGTCTCCAAGTAATGCGTGGTATTTGTTTTTTTCTGCCAGCCAAGTGCTCATCAATCAACTGAAGATATAGAGCAAATGACGCTTCAACTTTCTTCTCTTTACCTGCGTTACTACCAACTGCGAACAGTGGTGTGTAACTCGCCCAAACAGTTTCACTGTGCTTGCTGACTATTTCATCTAGTTGCTCAATCTGTGCTTCGTATTGCTGTGTGTTGAGTCCTCTATCTGCGTTGTTCATCTGTCCAATAGTCTCTTCAGTTTCTTGTCCGCCATCTGCTTAACTTTTTTCTTTGCTTCATCCCTAGCACCCTTCTCAATGCCTCGTGCCATTGCGTCCAACTTCATCCTGTCTATCCGTCCCTTTAGTGCCGCTCTACGCTCTAACTCTTTTTGTAGTGGATGTTCTTCATCAATCTGTTCTTCGTCTGTGATATCTAGTCCTAAATCTTTTGCTCGCATTGCTGTCTACCTCGTTTAGCGTTTAACACTAGTATTTAGTAACGAAGTGAAAAACAGCGTTGAAACGCTACTTAATAAACAGTTTTTGGGCATAGACGTGTCCACGCTGGACAAGCGTGAACAGCGTGTTTACTGGGGTTGGAAGGTAATGTGTCTTACATTGTCCGTTGACGGACTTTGTTTGTAGTGTGGTTAAGGAAAGATGCCAACAGCAGCGTTGTCTATCATTTTCCTTGCTTGTGACATGTAGCGTGTAACTTGGTTGCCGTCGCTTCTACGCTTTTCAAAGATATCTAACTTATCAATCAAACCGTCTGCTTTGCTGCCTTTATCAGCGAACTCAACACCAACCATTTCAGCCAAATCTGCGTTATTCAATCTCTGTCCCATAGCCTTCATCTCTTCTGATTTACACAGAAGTTTGAATGCTTTGCTAATAGATGAAGGTACTGTTGAGCGAGACAGTGGATAGAGTGCTGTACTGTACTTTGGATTTCTGGCATCTCTTCCCTGTCGTGCCTCAAAGTGCTTGTTCACTATCTTCTCAAGCACCTCAAGCACATTCTTTTTGTCGTTTATTTTTGGGATTGCTAGAACAATAAAGCGTTCGTCTGCTGTGATTTTGGCAGCGTGTTCAGGCTCGTAAATATGATGGACACTTTCTGTTTGTGCTTCAGCAAACAGTTTTTCACCCCGTCTCATCATGCGTCCGCTTTGATAGCGTCCCACTTCAGCAGTCCACCAGGCAGCAAACGCCGCATGACTGCCGCCCTCATAACGCACATCTCCAAAGTCCTTGTACACAGCAAGCATCTGTTGCTCTCGTTCAGTTGCCGCTGTCACAGAGCCTTTTTGAAGGCTGTCACATAGTTCTGTGTACTCATCGTTCATCGTCAGTGCCAGCCACCACCAATAGTACGGGCTTGCTTCTACTTTGTGCTGTACAGGATTTTTGTAACTGCCAAATGTCGGGTGCGGTTGTAGAAAGTGCCTGAGCATCTGTTTTCCTTCTTTTGGCAAACAACGAACGTATTTCCGTTTGTTGTTTGATTTCAGAAATGAGTGCCGTTGATAACCTGATTACGAACTGATGAGAAAGCAATAACGTTTCTCACACACTAATAATCAAAGGTGATTATCATGTCTAAAGAAATCAAAGCAGTATCAACTACCACTATCAACAACCTTGTAGCACTACGCAATGAACGAATCAAAGCAGACGCCAAAGGCGGCGTGTTGTTCAAAGCAAATAACTACCTCTACAACACCCTCGCTGATATCTACTTCGCTGTTAGCGAGATTGTTGAAGACAAAGAGTTAGTTAAAGCAGTGCGTGAATACTACGCTGAGCAGCGTGCCAAAGAGCCAAAGTCTTACCCAGCGTTCAAAACTAACACTCCAAATATCTATGATGTGTGTGTTCGTCTCGTGTTCGCTGACAGTGAAACTACCGTTAAACGAGCAAACGCATATACCCGTGTGCTCAAAATCCTATCCAAAACTACAGATGCGTTTAGCAACACAGAAGAACTCATTGAGTACTTTAAAGCCAACGGCGGCATTGAAGGCATTGACGGCGACTTGATTAAGAATAAAGAACAGCGTGAAAAAGAGCGTAAAGCGAAGAACTCAGATGTTGCGAAACTTAAAGAACGCTTTGTTGATGTTAAGACTGACTACAAGAAAACAGTAAACATTAGTGCTGTAGACAAAGCCGCTGCTGAGTTGGCAGGTACGAATGTTGTGCTTGTGGGTGTTGTTGGCAAAGACGGCAGTATTGTAGTGAAGCATGTTTGTGCTGAGAAAGAGTTTGGTACACGAACAGCAGCAAACTGCGGTGCTGGCGTTGTGTCTGCTGCTCTAAACAACATGCTCAGTGTAAATGCTGAAGCACTCAAAGAACTTGATGAAAAGCCAGAACCAACTGTAGGTATTGAAGCAGCACTGAACAATAAAGTGAACAACGCTATTAAAAATCGGATAAAGCAGAACAATGCTGATGCTGATGTAGAACTGGAGAACGCAGCATGAGCAACTTGAGCATTGAAGACTTTGTGTTTGGCGATACCACGAGCACAGCAATAATCAACGCACTAATCAGCAAGCGTCTGCCGTTCCCAGCGAACGGCAAGACAGGCATTATTTTGTACGGTTGTTACGGCACTGGGAAGACAACAATCAGCAAACTACTACCTCAATGGATTGATGACGACAAAGACGTGTTTGTTACTCGCAATGACTGTGGACGCGACGGTGCTGAGAAAATAAAACGAGCAGAAGCACAGTTCCAGTGTGTTTCATGGAATCAAAGTGGTAAGCATTGGTTTATTTGGGATGAGGCAGATTTGCTGCGTAACGACAGTCAGCAGAAACTCAAAACAATAATGAACTACACACACGCACTTCACATCTTCACAACAAACAAGTTGGGAAGTATTGATGCCGCTTTACAGAGTCGCAGTCATGTAATCAACATGAATAATAGCGGTGTTGTTGAAGACTATGAGTTACGCATTCGCCGCATAGCAAAGCGTCAATACAGCCGCCTTCTCAGCAAACAAGAAGTAAGCAGTATTGTTGGTGACGGCGATATAAGTTGGCGTGACATGCTCACAACACTTGATGTCGTATGCTGTATGTAGACGATAAAAAGCGCAAAGAAGCACACAGAAATGTGTGCTTTTTTTGTGCCTACTTTTGGCAAACAACGAACGCATTTCCGTTTGTTGTTGGAGGGCAGTTATAGGCAGCAAAGGTATCATTGATATTGAAGGTTGAGGGAAAAATACTCAATAAAATCAATAATCTAAAAGGTAAAAA
>JABXHP010000286.1 GCA_013373575.1 Oceanospirillaceae bacterium
GGGTAAAACACCCGAGCGCTCCCGGCTCATATCAATGGGGGTTTGGGGGAGTTGCGTCCAAAACTCAAAAAACGCCCTGATTTACTGAGAAACTTAGCTGCCAAACTTTTATGCAGAGTGCGGTGCCAGAGAAATTATCCAAAATTGGCTTCATGAAAAATTACGGCTAGAGGCCTTCTACGAAAAACTCGACTCAATAAAACACCGTCCCAACACGGCCAGCAAGCGCCAGGGTGTCGCCCATCAATTCTTACGCTACGCTAAAGACCGAGGGATGCTGATCGACACCGAAGTTCCGAGGCTGGGGCAAGACTATGTGTCATATACGCGACGCAATCACCTCATTTCGCCAGACATCATTGATCGAGCACTACTCAAGGTGAGTGCCAAAGGCTTTGAGTCTCCCGAAGATCAGGCTTTCTTCGCGGTGGTGATGCTAAGCTATTATGCGGGGCTTCGCTCAGATGAAGTGTACTCGTTGAGCTTGGATAAAATCACGCTGTATGAACCTGCCTACCGCGACGGAGAGTTTGGGGTCGGCGATAAACATCACATCGCGGTTAAAATTATCCGAGGAAAGACTCGCAACGTGAAACGCACAGCTAACCTGCACATAAACGCCCCTGCGGAAATACTTGCTGACTTCGTGAAGCTACTCGCCGCGCGAAAAGCTGGCAAGCGAAAGGATTGCAAACTCAAACATATAAACTTACTTGGTAACAAGAAAGATCGCGCCGGCTACGTTAGCAGCGCACTGAAATATGCAGTGATGGGGAGGATTCGGGCGGCCTTTGGAAGACATATCGATGCCCATACGCTAAGGCACAACTTCGCGACTTGGCTTGATGTTCGGTATCAGCTACTGAAGACCCCCAACTTACAGAGCATCTTGAATATACCGACCGAACACGAGCTATTCTCTGACGTATCTATCAATGCTCTTAAAAATTATTTGAATTACGGGACGCCCATAAGACATGCGCCCTATGCCAGTCATCACTACAACATTATCGCGATGATGATGGGCCATGGGTCCATTGCAACTACGCATCAGCATTACACGCACAGCTTCGCGGTCTACGGTCGATTGCAGAACGAATGACATTTTCGACTCTGCAGCGTGTGAGGTCAGGGAAACTGAAGGACCTCAGTAAAACGAGCAAGTCTGAATACACAATGTCAAAAACGAAGCAGTAAGGCACTCATAGCTACCCCCCAATAATCAGGATGAGTAACCATCAGGATTCTGGCTCTGCCACCGCCAGCTATCAGCCATCATCTGCTCCAACCCGTAATGCGCCTGCCAACCAAGCTCGTCGCGTGCTTTAGTGGGATCTGCCCAGCACTCAGCTATATCGCCTGCACGTCGCGGTGCAATTGAATATGGCACTTTCCGGCCCGCCGCTTTCTCGAACGCTGTAACCATCTGCAAAACTGAATAACCCTTACCCGTACCAAGATTCCAAACGTTAATTCCACCCCGTTTCTCTAAAGCCTCTACGGCTAACAGGTGACCTCGCGCCAAATCAACGACATGAATATAGTCCCTCACGCCGGTGCCATCGACCGTTGGATAGTCATCGCCAAATACCGCCAGCGACTCGCGTTTTCCGATAGCAACTTGGCTGATGTAGGGTAAGAGGTTATTGGGGATGCCCTTGGGATCTTCACCAATCAACCCACTCTCATGCGCACCGACTGGGTTAAAGTAACGGAGTAATGCCACACGCCATCGCCGATCCGACTTAGCTAGGTCTTTCAAGGCCTCTTCAACCATAAGCTTTGATCGACCGTATGGGTTGGTCGGGATACCCGTAGGGAAGTCTTCACGAATCGGCATAGTGTCTGGCTCGCCGTATACCGTCGCAGACGAGCTGAAAACAAATGTAAACACTCCCGCTTGAGCCATCGCTTGACACAGAGTAACGCTACCAGCGACATTATTTTCATAGTACTTCAATGGCCGTTCTACACTCTCGCCAACCGCTTTAAGGCCGGCAAAATGAAGAACCGCGTCAAAGTCATTCTCGTAAAACAAACGGTCTAAAAGTTCTTGATCTCGAATGTCGCCTTGCACGAACGTCGGTAACCGACCGCAAATTTTACCTACACGATTCAATGACTCGGGGGAACTATTGCTGAGGTTATCAAGCGCGACTACATCATGCCTAGCTTGTAACAAAGCCAGCGTGGTATGCGAACCAATGTAATCCGCGCCACCTGTAACAAGAATTCTCATGCATTTCCCCACGAAGAATCCCTAATTGCCGTTTCCAAAAACGCCACAATCCGCTGACAAGCTTTGCCATCGCCGTATGGATTCACCGACTGCGCCATTGCCTCATAGTCATCCTGTTTGGTCAGTAATCGATTAACCCACTCGACGATCTCTACCTTAGAAGTCCCTACCAACCTAACGGTTCCAGCATCAACGGCTTCCGGTCTCTCTGTCGTGTCGCGCATAACGAGTACTGGCTTACCGAGCCCTGGTGCCTCTTCCTGCACACCCCCGCTATCTGTTAAGACTAGGTAGCAGTTTTGCATCAGCCATACGAAAGGTTCGTAACCCAGAGGCGCGATCAGATGAACGTTCTCTATACCGGAAAGCAACTCTTTGACTGGCTGCTGCACGTTTGGGTTTAAATGAACGGGATAGATAAAGTGTGTAGTTGGATGAACTAGCGCAAGCTCTCTCAATGCTTCACATATGTTCTTGAATCCCGGCCCAAAGTTTTCACGCCGATGCCCAGTAACAAGAACATACCGAGTGGAAGTGACATCAAGATTGAGGCCCGCAGATACCAAAAGCTGCTGAATCGAACCACGTAGTTCTGGCGAATTCGCTATCTTCTCCGTGACCATTTGAAGCGCATCAATAACGGTGTTCCCAGTAACTACGATCCTATCGTCATTGATTCCCTCTGCAAGTAGATCGTTATGATTTCGCTCGGTTGGGGCAAAGTGCCACTGAGCTAGACGGCCAGTTAGTTGTCGATTCGCTTCTTCAGGCCATGGGGACTGCAAATCATGTGTTCGCAAGCCAGCCTCTACGTGTCCAACTGGGATTTGTGCATAAAACGCAGCAAGTGTGGCGGCAAAGGTGGTTGCGGTGTCGCCATGCACCAGAACAAGATCTGGCTTCGCCTCCTTTAAAACGTCCCGCATACCCAGCATTACGGCGGAGTTGACGTCATAGAGGTCTTGCCCTGACTTCATAATGTCCAAATCGAAATCAGGACTTATCTCAAACAAATCCAGAACTTGGTCCAACATTTCCCGATGCTGAGCAGTCACCGCAACCATAGTGTGAAAGGCATCATTATCTTTAAGCGCGGTTACTAGCGGCGCCATCTTTATAGCTTCGGGTCGTGTTCCGAAAACGAGCATAACTCTTTTCATTGGTCAGTTCCGTCTCTACGAACACCGCAAAAGTCGAGCTGTAAACCATTCACTTTCAGCTCTGCGAAGCCCTTATGTGCCACTAAAAATGCAACGATATCGGCCTCTGCTGCCCCTCTCTTAGGATCTGTCAGCACAATCGACGAATGCGACTCTAAATTTGGCTCAACAGCCAAGACATCCAAACCTGACTGCAGCAAGGCGTGAAAAACCTCTAAAGCCGGCGATTCTCGCAGATCATCAATATTAGGCTTGAAAGCCAACCCCATGCACGCAACAACTGGACGTCGTTTGTTCTTGTCTTCAAACTCTGCAGCAGCAGTCTGAACCTTCTCTACGACCCATTCGGTCTTGTAATCGTTGATCTCTCTGGCTGACCTGATAATTCGAGCATTCTCACCGCCCGCGTGCACAATAAACCACGGATCAACTGCAATACAATGGCCACCGACACCAGTGCCAGGCTGTAGAATATTGACCCGCGGATGCCTGTTAGCGAGGTTGATTAGTTCCCAAACATCAATTTTAAATTGATCACAAAGAATGGATAACTCGTTTGCAAACGCTATATTTACATCACGAAAACTATTTTCAGTGAGTTTGGCCATTTCAGCCGTGCGTGCATCAGTTTGGACGCATGCGCCTCTAACAAACGTTGAATAAAGCTCAATACACCTGGCGGAGCACCTGGCAGTCATACCACCGATAATCCGATCATTCTCTACTAGTTCACGCATCACTTGCCCGGGCAACACACGTTCAGGGCAATGCGCTACATTAATATCTGCGGATTCACCGACCTGATGAGGAAAACTTAAATCAGGGCGTGCACTCGAAAGCCATTCTGCCAACTGCTCTGTGGCACCGACTGGCGAGGTCGATTCAAGTATTACGAGATTTCCCTGCTGAAGTACTGGTGCAATTTTTTCGGCAGCAGATTGGATGTATGAGAGGTCAGGCTCATGGTCATTCTTAAATGGCGTTGGCACGGCAATTAAAAATGCATCCGCTGGCATAGCTTCGAGGGACGCTCGGAGATAGCCCTCTTTGACTGCGGCCTTAACCACCATATCAAGATCTGGTTCAACGATATGAATGCCGCCTGCGTTTATTGTGTCCACAGTTTGCTGATTAACGTCCACGCCATGAACATTAATTTTTCGCGATGCAAACATCGTCGCGGTAGGCAATCCTATGTAACCTAACCCAATAACTGATATCGTCTTAAACAACCTCATTCTCCAAACTAAATATTGAAATCACGTTTAACTGGCCACTTGCTCTAAAACCGAGACCATGTCATGAGCGAGCTTGTCTCGAC
>JABXHP010000305.1 GCA_013373575.1 Oceanospirillaceae bacterium
CGCGGAAACGACCGTTCTCTATACTACGACGTCAACTGCGCCCGCGGTGATACGGAGAATCAGATTTAAGACCAGCAGTTGTACCTCTTTGCCAAACGAACGTCCTCAAAGCACTGGTGGAGCAATCAGTGGCGTTTGATGTTATCGATGCTGGCCTTCGTTCTATTCGATCACCGGCGAAACTTCTGCTCAAAACGCTATAAGAACCTGAGTGTTCATAGTCTAAGGTTGAGACTCATCAACATCGCCGCTGTCGTGACTCGCAATACACGCCGAATCCGCTTCTTCATGACTGAGAACTGCCCTGATCAACGGGAGTTCATCCAGCTTACTCAGAAGCTACTATCACCGGGGTAAAACACCCGAGCGCTCCCGGCTCAATTCAATGGGAGTTTGGGGGAATTGCGTCCAAAATTCAAAAAACACCCTGATTTATTGAGAAATTTAGCTGCCAAACTTTTACGCAGAGTGCGGCGCCAGAGAAATTATCCAAAATTGGCTTCATGAAAAATGACGGCTAGGTCAATTTTCAGTTTTGCTTAAAATTTTTTCCTGTATGCAACTATCACGTCGGTACGTCTATGGATAACATACACAAGTGGCATCATGAATAATACACACTAGCGCAGGTTGGATTGTTGGTCTGCTCTAAGCAGCTAATAAATCCAGCGCCGCTTTAAATTCAAATTTCACTTCAACAGCCCCCGAGTATCCAAAACAAAAGCGTTAACTAACGATCTCTTGAATTCCATAGTTTTAAATTGCTTGTGGTCTACAAGTATAATATGGATGCCTCGATTTAGGTTGATGTCGCTCAAATCTCGGAGAGAAACGTTCTTAGCAAGTGTCTTAGGTAACACTGTAACGTTTGGTTCTACTGCATAGATAGGCCCAATGTGAAATTCGGAGACAGCTTTCGCTATCTCGACCGATGGACTCTCTCTCAAATCGTCAATATCCGC
Organism: Oceanospirillaceae bacterium; assembly: GCA_013373575.1. Classification (GTDB taxonomy): domain Bacteria; phylum Pseudomonadota; class Gammaproteobacteria; order Pseudomonadales; family Balneatricaceae; genus Marinobacterium_E. The sequence goes on from JABXHP010000305.1 coordinate 963, forward strand.
CTTGAACGCTAGCCCGTACAATACGATTTCAACATCATGCATATGCATCGTTGGGTTTTTCAGAAGACAGTCAGTTAAAAGAGTCTTAATCTTCTCAACCACCCACTCTGGCTTGGCATCGTTGACTGCTCTCGCAGTCTTAATAACGCGCGCCTCGTCCGGCGTTTTACTGACTATAAACCAGGGATCAACTGCAATGCAGTGCCCACCGACGCCCGGCCCAGGCTTAAGGATATTGATGCGAGGATGACGATTAGCAAGAGCAATCAATTCCCAAACGTCTATATCCAGCTTATCGCAGATAATAGAGAGTTCATTAGCGAAAGCGATTTCTACATCTCGACATGAGTTCTCAGTTAACTTCGCCATCTCCGCAGTACGAGCATTAGTAACAACACACTCGCCTTTTACGAAACACTTGTATAGTTCTACGGCACGTTCCGAGCACTTAGTGCTCATGCCACCTATTACGCGATCATTTTCAACCAACTCTCTAACAACATGGCCTGGGAGGACTCGCTCTGGACAGTGAGCGACGTTTACATCGGCGTTGCTGCCGGCAGACTGAGGGAACGATAGATCGGGGCGAGATTCGGCTAACCAACCGGCCAACTGCTCAGTCGCACCGACAGGTGATGTAGACTCAAGTATGACTAAATCACCTCTCTTTAATACTGGTGCTATGGCCGTAGCCGCCGCTTGAATGTACGAAAGGTCGGGTTCAGGTATTGCACCGCTATCCTTTTTGAATGGTGTAGGAACAGCAATTAAGAATGCATCAGCGGCTTCTGCGACCGTTGTGGCGCGAAGAAATCCCTCTGTTACTGCTGCGTGTACTAAAATATCTAGCTCAGGCTCTACGATGTGGATCTCACCACGGTTGATTGTGTCCACTGCATGCTGATTCACATCCAAACCAATCACTCTTTTTTTACGGGAAGCAAACATTACGGCAGTCGGTAGGCCGATATAACCAAGCCCAACAACAGAAACTGTTTCGAATGACATATAAAAACCTGTATGAGTTTTAACTTTTAAGTGAATTGCTATTGAGAGAGTATGTCGCAAATGCGACCGCATGCCATGCCATCACCATAGGGATTGTGAGCACGGCTCATTGAGTCATAGGCGCTTTGATCGCGCAAGAGATTCTCCAGTTCACTGACTATGGATCGCTTGTTTGTCCCGACCAATTTAACAATACCCGAATCAACCGCCTCAGGTCGTTCCGTAGTGTCGCGCATCACTAGAACAGGCTTCCCAAGACTCGGCGCCTCTTCTTGTATACCGCCTGAGTCTGTGAGAATGATGTTAGCCTTATTCATAAGATAGACAAACGGTAAATACTGCTGGGGTTCAATAAGTTTTATGTTCTCGACCCCTGCTAATAACCTGTTGACGGGCTCTTGAACATTAGGATTCAGGTGTACTGGGTAAAGAATTTGGACGTCTCGATGCATATTGGCAACTTCAACTAGCGCCTCACAAATACGCTCAAACCCGCCACCAAAACTCTCACGACGATGACCAGTCACTAAGATTAGCTTTTTACTTTCATCTAAATATGGAAACGCTTCACATAGAGCTTGCCGTAACTCAAGATTGTTCTCGACCTTGTCTTTTACGAGTAGCAACGCATCAATAACGGTGTTGCCTGTTACATGAATATTCGAATCAAGGTACCCCTCGGCAAGAAGGTTATCTTTACTGGTTTGTGTTGGGGCGAAGTGATAACGCGTCAATGCGCCTGTTAGCTTTCTATTAGCCTCTTCAGGCCATGGACTATAGATATTTCCTGTTCGCAATCCTGCCTCTACGTGGCCCACATCAATTTGCTCGTAATAAGCAGCTAAACTAGAGGCAAATGTGGTAGCCGTGTCACCATGCACCAGAACTACATCAGGCCGAAACTCTTTCAAAACCGGAGTAAGTTCTAGCAAAATTCGACTTGTTACTTCGGGGAGTGTTTGTCCAGATTTCATGATATTCAAATCGTAATCTGCCTTGATCTCAAACAACTCAAGCACCTGATCTAACATCTCCCTGTGCTGCGCGGTGACACATACGCGGGACTCGAATCTATCGTCACTAGCGAGTGCATGAACTAGGGGAGCCATCTTTATTGCTTCTGGACGCGTGCCGAATACAGTTAAAACTTTCTTCATAGTATCTTCCAATAGGGCGAGGTGGTTTTAGACCTCAAAAATGAGGTTTCATCCGGCCTAACCTTGGATTAAAGGTCGGTGATGTAACTTTTAATGTAGATTCTTGATATTTTTGGTCAGTGCGCAGCCTCAAAACCAAGGCCAAATCAAACTAATTTATTGATAATAGATATTATCGATAGCATTTCGGTGAGTTGCTCTGAAATGGCAGAGCGGTAAAACTCATCCAAATTCACGTCGGTAATACTCATAATCTAATTCCCACATTGACGATATGCGATTCTCCTCTCTCGCTTCACGGAGCGGATTATTGGAATAGATTACGTGTCC
>JABXHP010000089.1 GCA_013373575.1 Oceanospirillaceae bacterium
CCTCCTGTAAATACATATTTACACGGGGTGATTTGTGTCTGTCCGCTGTCGCGTTTTAATTTGTAATTCCCGTAACTACGTTACTGTCATGAGTGGGGAAATAATTAACCAGTGTTTGGCTATTTCCCCACTTCTTTTCCCTCTTCGAGGGTGTCTTTTGCTGCTCTCACTACGTTCGCGTTGCAAGGAGGCAATACTTATATGAACTGTGGTCGTATTGCCGGAGCTGAAATCGCTCTTGTCCTGTGTTTTTAGGTGTTTCTAGCGCCCTTCGGTTGCTGGACCTCACCAAAATGCATAGATTCGCTTCGCTCAGCGATGCTTTTTGCTGTGGTCTTTGGTTGTGTAGTTGGCTTTGTAGTCAAACGGCTGTTTTTGGCCGTTTTTGAAATGACTTTGTAGTAAAATGTGCTTGAGGGTGATTGAAGGCCTGTGTCCGCCCAATCTGTTGATAGGCTTTAACTTCTGAATCGCGTTATGTTTTTGTTTAGTTTGATAGGTGGGTTTATCTAACTAAGCTTTTGCTTATCGCGTGATGGTGTTGAGTGGTTCTGTATAGATGGGCATGGACTGGCCTTTAGCTGATGTACTCAAGCATGGTCTGGTAAGTGTTAAGTCGCTCAAAGTCTTTCGCTATGCGCAACTGTACCGTTGCTATGTGTCGCGGTCTGATAAACCGCTCTTCTAGTGGGTATGTTAGATCGTTGAGAAGCGCGTCGTCTGACTCCTTTCGGAGTGCGAGTAATCTGTCGCGCTCTTCGTCTGATGCTCTGGTCGCTAATCGCTCTAAGACTGTGGTTTCGGGTTGACGATCATTGATGCGTTCAAGGATGTCTAAAACCATGTGAGGGTTTGATTTGTAGCGGCGTAATTCGCCCGCTTTGATCCATACGTCAGGAATCTCTGGATCGTCTGTTTTGAATGGCATGTAGCCAATGAGTTTGAGATGACTAACTATGTGATGGTTGGATGCTCCTGATGAGCCGTGCCAACTGCATAGTTTGTGAAACGGTTTGTAAAGTTCGAATAGGTCTTTGTAGATGAATAGGCGGCTGGACACGTTGGGTGCCAGGATGCCTGTTTTAGGATCGGCTAAGTCGAATAGGGCCGATAGAATGGATGAAACATACGTCGGACCGTCCTGATAATCTGTCTCAGGTAATGGGAAGCCCTTCGTCGTGGGATAGGCCGGAGGCCGAATGATGTAGTCAAGGTGCTTTGCTGGAACATAGCTTATGTTTGCTGTCATGGGATGATCTCCTCGGAGTAAAGTGTGTTTTGATGTACTGCTGCGCGTATGGTGTGAACGTGTCTAGGATTTCTGGTGTTAATAGCATTTCTCTAATCTCGCTAATTGATAGACGTTCTGGGTTTTTTAGTTTTGGATGTTTTTGATAGTAACGGTAATGCGTGTTCGTCCAGACTGCTGTCTGTCCTTTCTCTGGGCCTGTAAATACAAGCCGTGTCTTATGGCGTTTAAACTGACCATAAAATAATGCTGAGCCAATAGAGCGTCCCTCGTAGTGGCGCTCTCTGTTTTCGCTCAGGTAATACTGTATAAGTGATATCGGGATAATTAATGGTTCTGTCCTAAATAGGTAAGGCCATGCGGCTTTAACATCCTGACTAACTATCTCTCTAAATCGCTCCGCTCTGGCGTTAGCTGTGCCGCGTGTAGCTGTGTCTGCTGTGAGATGCTTTGGCATGTGTCTCTCTCTCTCTAACACTGTCTATGTATACAGTGTAGTCTAATGTGATTGGTGTTGTCTAATGAAGTAAGACTCGCTCACTCTGTTCGCAAAATGTTCTGAAATAGAGGCCGCCCGCTGGGCGGAAATGTAATTTGTAACAGTACTTAGAAAATTCAGTGGGACTATATATAAAAGTGCTCTGTAGGCCGCATTCTACCGTTTATGTACAGCTTTCCTTAATAGTAGTGTGAGTAGTGTTACAAATAGTCTAGAGAGTACGTAATTACTGAGTTTTGGCGGTCACACTACTAATCATTTTTGGTGTGACTAGTAATGTGACTGTGTTACATAAAATCACAGTAATGTGACTAGAGTACTGTGACTAAAATTTGGGTGTAGTTTCGCCTAACTTTTGAACATATTCTGGTTTAGAAATTATGTTGTGCGGGTAGTCTTTCAAGTAAACAGTCCTAACTGACATGTTGGTATCTTTTACTTCTGGGTGATAAACCCTGACCTGTCCTGTCCATAGCTGGTGGCGTGTATATCCAAGTTCAATTAATGCCTTGGATATGTTGTTGGCTGATGATGTTCGAAGCTGTTTTCTAGCTTCGTGTTGTAAGCATGGGATGAGAGCGAATGTTCCTGAAATACCATATGCTCCCTGTTCGATAATCTCTCGAACCTGCTGTGCATACTCTGATACGGAATCGTATACCTGGCGGTCTGTACCTGAAGTCTCAGGTTTGTGGTTTTTGTTGAATTGGCTAAGGTCTGTACCCATAAGGTAGGCGCCAATTTGTTGTAGTGACTCGGGGTCTTCTGGGATCGCTGTAATAGCGTCTAAATGTTGGTCTCTGTCCTGTTGTGATAAATAACAGGGTGTTTGGGCGTCTATAACTGCCCAACGTCGATCGTTGGCGTCGATCGTGATGCTGTCGTAATGGTTGGTAAAGGCTATAACGTTTGCGGTGCGTTTAACCGCAACGGCATCTTGTCCTTTCCCTTCTGATGATGCTTCATCGTCTGAAATAAGTACTTTAAGTGCGTTCATGACTGAATCGCGTGTGGCTTTGTTGCCGGTAACATGTACTTCGTTGAATAGTGTTACGGCTGAATCGTCTATCCAACCTTTCGTCCATTTGTCCTTGAGTTGGGTGTTTTGAATTGTGACTGTATTAGGTTTGCCCAGTAGGGCTGTAATTAGGTCAAAGAGTTTCCCTTTGCCTGTGCCTGGTACTGAATTGATGAGCGGAGCCCATCTGATCAGTGTGTTAGGTTGATGTTTGATAATGCGTTGATAATTGAACGCTATCCATTGGTGAATAACGGTTCTGTCTTGAGGTTTGAAGAGTAAATCTAAGTGACGGTTGTATACCTGTATCGCTGGATGCTCTAAATTAAGCTGCGCTGCTGGCTGTGTAACTGTGCTGAATTTGAATGTATTCAGATATCTGTGGCCGTTGGCTGTGAATATTTGATCTGCGCAAGATGGATTATATCTGAGGTTGGAAACTTCGTTTCCTCTGTCGAGTAGCTCTGATGGTGCTTTGGTGCCGAACTTATCGACAATGTACTGTCGGGATCGACGTGCGTCTCTGTCAAACGTGTTTTTAGTTGTATCGTAGAATGTTCCGTCTGATGCGATGTAATAGAACTGTTCTAAAAGTTGGGTTTCTGCTGCTGCTGAGCTAGAATTGGATGCAGGTGTGGCGGCCTTACCGTCCGCGGGTAGATAACTATTCATGGTAGTTTTCCTTTAGTTGATACTGTGAGTAGGAAGCCTCTGCAAAGGCGTTCTACTGGAAGCGCTAATCCGAACCTAGACCAAATAGCTCGTAGAGCGTTGGTAGGGTCGTCGCACTGATTCTTATCTTAGTGAATTTATGGCTTTCTGCCAATCTCCGTTAAATTCCCCAAGTCTGTAAATATCAAATGGTGTTAGTTCTGGCTTACCGATGGCTTCGATAATCCAGTCTTTGAATGTATACGCTATTCGCGTGTTGTTCTCGTAGAGTCTTAACTTTGGTTTGATGTTTGGGTAACGGTCCGCAATCTCCTGTACGGTGTGCTGTTCGTTGAATCGCTGCGCTGGTGTTTTCCCGTAGAGCTGTTTGAGCATTTGCCCCATTGGGGGCAAGTCTTTTTTCTGTTGCTCTGGCTCTGGTGGGATGTAGTCGGCTGTGAATGTTTCGCCGTGGTTGATGAATGCCTTGTAGAACGACTGTGGCGTTCTGATGGTGGGTAATATAACTTTCTGAGCCGGATTGGCTAAGGCTAAGTCTGTAATACCGCCTAAGAGGCTGTTTAAGCGCTTCTGGTGCGCTTTGTACTGTTCTGCGTTGATGTTAACAGTAAGTGGAATCAGAACTCTCCATTTGTGGTTCTGTTCCGTTGCGGATGCTGTGGTATAAATTGTGAATTCGCTGTTACCTGTAACGTTGCGAATGTTTGCTGATAGCTCTTCGGCTGAATAATTTCCGGTGTCTATATCTAGTGCTATAAGCGGGAATGTACCCTGCTCATATTGTGTTTTTGCGGATAGGAATCCTTCGCCTGTGTAGGTTGATGGTACGAACCAGTTTGATTCCTCTTTGCTTGGACTAATCCAAGGCGTTTGAAGCTTCGCTTTAATCTCTGCGTAACTGGTCGTGTGTTTGGTAGATGGGTATCTATAGCTGAGCCGATACCCTTTAGCTATCTGTTGGTTGTTCATCTGAATATGTTCCTTACGATGCGTACTCCGTACTTTGTTAATGCGTAGAGTGCTATGCCGTAGAAAACTACGGCGCCCAAGGCTACTAGCTGGAATATGCTCATGGCTCTATCCCTCTATTTTGTAAGATGTGTAATAAGCGTCTGTGTCTAGCATTTGTTCGGCTAGACGAATAAGCACCTCTTTGTTAGATGCTGTTTCAATGTGAGCTTTTGTGTTTCCTGCGTATACTGTCAACTGGTACATAATGTCTCTCCTTTACTATGTAGTCTATTGTAGTTAAGTAGAGCGTGTTTGTCAAATACCCTCCTGTAAATACATATTTACACGGGGTGATTTGTGTCTGTCCGCTGTCGCGTTTTAATTTGTAATTCCCGTAACTACGTTACTGTCATGAGTGGGGAAATAATTAACCAGTGTTTGGCTATTTCCCCACTTCTTTTCCC
>JABXHP010000194.1 GCA_013373575.1 Oceanospirillaceae bacterium
AGGTATTCTTTTAGATACCGCTCTGACAGGTCACACCAGCTCAGCTCAGACTCACCAGCCTTAGCTGATTGAAGTAGCACAGTGGCGAGCGCCATTTTGTATGTGGCTGCGTTTAGGCCATACAGAACGATGGCTTGCCAATAATCGTTATTAGAGAAGTCTCTAGCCATAACCTGTCGGATCGCCATGTTTCAAGAATAATGCTAGCGTGTAGCCAAGTGAGTGAAAAGATTGAGCACGTGGATCAAGAATACTTTATTTTTCCCCTTATCGTATCCCTTATCGTTTCGGTCGCAATGATTTTGGTTTTGTTCACCAAACTGAAAAAAGTTAAGACTAACTTGTTTTTCGCTGAATGGGATAGCCGAGCGCTGGAGACGACAATAGCGGCCGACCTGTCGCCCTATATTGATAACGTAATAAAGGATATAGCAACAGAGCTGATTGAACGAGACAGCGCCTTTTACATCAACAACCTATCAAAATTACAAGTGCAGCTTTCTAGTCTAAAAGTGTCTAGCCAAGAACAAAATTCAGAAGCACTGGCAAGATTGTCCGCGAAGTATCCAATGTTTGTAGATTTTGACGAATGTCGCGAAAGTTGGCCACACATACTTCGATCAGAATCTTTCGTCATCCTCTCAAACGATGAGCTGGCAGAGCTTTTTAATGATATTCGTAGTTTCTCTGTCCTAAGGTCGCAGGCTGACGAAAGCTGGAGGCATAATGCTCTAGTCAGCGATCTTGAGGTTGAGAATGCCGTGAATTTCGCGCGACAGTTGGAGGATACAGTTCTTCTGAGGCAACTGAAATTTGTTGAAAAACTCTACTATCCAGTTATTTACGATGCCGAAATATCAGACGATGATTGGCTGATTGCATCTCAGGCATTTAAGGTAAAACGCATTTGGCCTGAAGGTTATGAGATGGAAAGCTGTTTTGGCGTGTATTTTCCTGATTTAGATGTATATGGTTCGTTTACCATCTTCTATCACGATGATCGCCATGTTTCATTCTACAGGAGCAATTCTTCTTTCAGTGAGCTTGAATCGTTGGATACTTTGTCTAGATATGGTGATTTTAGCGATACGCGCACAATCATAATAGAACGTATGGGGTAGTGGTGTGCTACAATGTGTCTATGCCTGATAATCATGAAATAACACGCCACAAGGATGGTCGCTACCAAAAGGGAGTCTCAGGAAATCCCAAAGGCAGGCCACCCATGATGCCGCCAGAGATGCGCCAGCGGCTTGTAGACGCTTCTCCTGAAATCCTCGATCAGATCATAATCTCTGCCAAGAATGGCGACATGTCCGCTTGTAGGCTCGTTCTGGAGCGTTTAGCACCTGTCAGCAAGGCATCTGCCGCACCAGTTCATATTGATGGTCTAGAAGCCTCTGAGACGCTTTCAGGAAAGGCTAATTGTATCCTGAACTCAATCGCTAGCGGCGAGTGTCCTGCCGATATTGGAGCTACCCTGATTCAGTCTATCGGTGCAGTGGCTAAGATTATTGAGATTGATGAGCTGGATAGACGTATCAGTGCGCTAGAGGCCGCTTCGTAATGACGCCTCTGCGAAGGCGTTTACAGTCGCTAGAGTCCCGCATCAGTTCTGACAGACCCAAGGTAATATTCATCATGCCTTACGTAGTTCCTTCAGAGCCACTGAGCGGCTTATCAGCGACATTTCAGGGAAACGTATACACCTTTGATGGTAGTGATCTGGATGGTCTTCTAATAGACGCTCAGAGCTTTATAGAGGCTTCTATGACAAGCCAGTGTGAAGTGTTATCAGTTACAATTCTTCACTGACCACAGACTTTTCGCTGTGTATCGACAACACTCTGAGGTATCGCCAAGTTGTATATCCTAGACAGCCTCAGAAATCTTGATGCGTATTGGCATTTTCCTGCTGGCGGTAACCATTGGTCTAATCCTTTTGAACCCTTCTGGCGATTCAGAGAAGCTTCTACAGCCCATAAGTTCACTGGGTCGTTAGCAAACGCCTCGCGCATTGATCGTGTGCAAGCTGACGCTCCATGATCCCAAGCCCACTTCAGGGGTACTACATGGTCTATGTCTATCTTGGAGGCGTCATAGATAACGTTCCCTGTGTAAGGGGAAATCCATCTGCCTTGAAGTACTTTGCATTTGCTGCTGTCTTTGAAGATTACTTGGTTCGTGGATTGGAATATTAGTGCTTCTTGTCTTGTGTCTTGGCAATCAGAGTCGAGGTCAGCCCAGCCATTACCGAATTGGCTTCTGCTGTAACTGCTTGCTTGGGTTGAAAGCTGTTTGTTTGTGGTGGTTGGAGAACTGTGGCAGTGGTAATCGCCAGTCTTTCTGTTGTTGTGACAGCCTTGAGCGTTCAGTCCACCAGAGTGAGCCATCACAGAAGATGTCTGGAAGGCAAACAGCAAAGGCAGTGCGGAGATCCATGGCCTCATTACAACGATGCTCCTGCAAATGAGTGTGAAGGTGGACTTGAGATACTGCAATTTAGTCTATGCTTGAGAAGCGCACTGCAACAAGGAGGAACGCAGATGCTGGTACTAACACTCTACGATGGTGAAGCTGTTCATATTGGCGATGACATCAAAATAGTCATGGATCGCTGCATTGATGATGGAAACTCTACTCGCCTAGCTATTGAGGCTCCTGCTGATGTGAAGGTGTTAAGGAGCGAGCTGATTCTGAAGGATTCGTAGGTTTGACACTAAAGGCACTTTCTACGTTTTGACTAAACATAGACCTTTATGTGGTAACTTCAGGATCTAATGGTCTCGGAGGTTCCTATGGTAAGGCTGGTTCTAACTTTATTGCTGCCCATTTTCTTTATTGTTGGTTGTCAGACTACAGGAGGTAGCGGCCGCAATTACGATTACAACAAAGACAACTCGCGACTGGTCTTTCCAGAAAACAAAGCCCATCCCTATGCAAAGTTTTATCGCAATTCAGACACAGAATTTGATCAAATCTTTGTAGCCAAGAACGAGATAGACCGACACATAACACTGAAGCCGCTTGATCGAGAGCTATATTTTGAAAAAAATTCAAAACAGAAGAAGCTTTCCCACAGTCTCGCAGCAAGAGAAGTGATTGGTTTCCCAGATTATGAGGAGAGCGAGGTTTGGCGTTTCGAAACCAAATGGGGATGGTGCATTCAATACGACTGCACTGACGAAGCAGTCAATATTAAAAACTCGCGATCTGAGATTACTCCCCACACAGGGAAGTTAGGTAAAAGTTATAGGTATAGCTTTGCGTTCTACATTCCAACTGAAGGTAATATTCTGGATGGCACAGAGAACCTTCATATCACCCAGCTAAAAGGCGGATCTGAGGAGATCCCTATCTGGATAGGGATAGCACCATACAAGAGAGTGCCAAAGCGAGAGGAGCAGCCTCTGCTACGCACTGAACGAACTCCAGACGAGAATGGTTTAACAATAACAAAACAAATTGTACGTCAGAGTGTGCCTTGGGAGTTTTCTCCATGGGGCAGTGGCATCAGACAGGTTGACGAAGATATAGAAACTGGAGACTTAGTTGTGTTCTTCCGAAGTATTCTAGGGATCAAGGATCATATAGGGAGGTATATGTACAAGCTAGCTGACGCTGACGATATCAAAGGAAGGTGGCATGAGGTTGAGGTTGATGTCAAGTGGAGTCGTAGTCCTTTAGGCGGTCGTTTGAAGTACATATTCGATGGAAAAACAATAGTTGATTGTAATCCTTGTCAGACAGCCCCAGATCATCAGTTCAGCCATGTATCAACTCACTCTGGTGAGTATGCATTCAAGATGGGAGCTTACCGATGGATTAACAGCAATGTAATGAAGGATGGTGGTACATACAACCACAAACCAAGGGATGTCGTAATTTACTACAAAGGCTTCAAGGTTGAGGCTTCAGATGCCTATTAGCGTCATTCAGTCTAAAACTATTGATAGTTGATACTGGTTGGAAAGCCCTTGCCTATAAGCTTTTACGTGATACCAACTAGGTGGTTAGATCAGGCGCAGGAAGATCAAAACTGTTGATAGTTTGTCTGTGTCGCAGAGTTGATTTAGTCTGGTCTTAAACTATTCCACAGGAGGTATCGAATGAGAAACCATATCTGGATATTTCTTTTTTCAATCCTCATTGTTCCGCCCCTTGCCTTATCCGCTGAGACAGATCTGCCTCAGACCTCGATTAAAAAGATAAACGAAGACTTCCTAGATAATTATCAGGTTAAGCTTAGCTGCTCGAGAGGAGTGGCATATCCTCAAGTTGACCTGTTTGCCAAAGGTGAAAATATCTTCATGCTGAGAGACTCTAATTCCTCTGTGGGTTACTCAGTTGCAGAATTACGAGAGGCTGGGTCTGGAGAGTACTATCACTCTGGTGGTATGAGGTTCTCTAGCTCTAATCTAGCAAACACAAATGACTTCTACATATCTGCCGAGACTTTGAAGAAGGGCGAAGGTGAGTTGACAGTTGTTCTCTACCGAGACATCTATAAGTGCGATGCAAAGCTTGATACTTGGTCAGTAAATGCTGCTGAAAGGGCTGTTGAACGAGAGATTCAGGCAGTTATAGAAGAGCTTAAGTTGAAGATGCTCGCAATTTTGGAGCGTGCTGTTCACCAGAAACTGATACAAGATTTTAATCCACCTACAACAGCCCCTGCGACTTCTAAAGCAATCTACCGAATTAATATCTCCAAAAAAGATGGATTAATTGGATCAATTGTTCCGCTAGAGCTGAGTCAGGATGTGTCATTTAACTCTGAGGCCACTCGTACACTAAAACACCTGAAGCCTATGGAAGATCTAGAGTTAGATAAAGAGGCGAGTAAACTTGTATACGAGCAAATGGAACAAACTGGAATGAACCCAGATTCAGTTTTTGGAGTCGATGACAGCCCAGTAACCCTATACATTGAGCTAAATATGACTGGCGAGTTTGTGCCTGTGCCGCAGGAACTTAGACGTTGAAGACACATGCTGTAAATATCGCGATACCCTTAAACATGCTCCTAAATGGTCTGTGGGCGTGCGTAATCCTGCCAACCTCCTATATGTTTGCTTTCTGGTCGTTCCCATTTATGGGAGATGCCGCTTCCGACTATCCCATTCGTTTGATTCTGATTAGCGTGACCTTATTGGCAGGTATCAACATTTTCAGTGTTTGGCGGTTCAAGAAGCTAAATGCTCACTTCAGTGCGGCTAGCGGTTGGGAAACAGCTCGGTGGATCTATCAGGGGCTGTATGTTGCACTGATTGCTGGCGCTAACGTTCTGGTTGGTTTTGTGGGTGTGTTTTATCTGATGAGATTGTTGAGTGAGCCTCTAGCGTAGCTCTTCTTTAACCAGACAGAAGCACTGCTCGCAGCCCAAGCTATCAGTTTTGGATCTCGAGCCTGTTCTGTAGCTAATCGCATGGAATCTACGTCAATCCAACATCTTGGTAGATCTAGTCTGTCAGCGTCCCAGCAAGTAGCTATAGTGATGTTAGGATGGGTGAGATCATGTGTATGCCCTATACAAGCCTCTACAAGCTGTTCTAGTTCTGCTCTGTTGCAAGGCAGTAAGCCTTTAATAAAGTAGCTCTTAGCCAGCTGAGCACCTCTGAAACCATGCTCAGGATCTTCGTAGTCGTTGTGCCTGCAGGAGTCATGGAACACAGAGAACAGCTCTACTACAGTCCTGCTGGCTCCTGTGCGTTCAGCTAGAACCAGACCATTCTTTCTCACTCGCATCCAGTGAGCGGCACCATGAACGCTGTGCTGGCTGAGTTTGAACTGTGCCATCAATCTTCGGACTAAGGCTGGAGTGAGAATGGTTCTTCGTAAGTCAGACAAGTGTTTACTACCTGTACCTCAATTTGCTCTACTTGATGGAGAGTTGAACATATTGCGGCTGCTAGCAGAAGCGTAATCTAGAATCGTAAACATTGCTCTATGACGTCAAGAGTGCAATTTGATAGGAGTATAAAATGAGTTCAGATGCACCAGCAGAGATGTCAGATGCTGAGGTTCTCGCAGCGGCTGTAAACATCGCTGCCAATAAGCTTCATAAAGAAGGCAATCAGATTATCCAAATCTCATCTGAGCTTTCTGCCATACCGAACATCTGGTTCAAATCAGGCGATACCGCTCAGTATGTCGTGGTAACGTTTGCGAGGTATCCAAAGACAGCGGAGCCGCCACTAAACGCCGCAGATATACACCGATCTTTGACTGAAGAAGGGTACAGCGGTTACTGGGTAGGAGTCAGCCTCGCCAATGAATATGATCTATTTGACCCTGAGTCAGACACAGGACTTCCGCTATGGAAGGACGCAGGTTTGCTGCCAAAAATAGGAGCTATGGTTCCGATGTCAGATATACAGCAATGACAAAAGTTCTATACATCACAGGCAGAGGCGGTAACCATACCAAAGGGCTGGGTGGCCATATCAGTAAACTTGTATCCGATTACAGGGGTATCTCAATCGATGTGCCATTTCTGCGTCAAGATATAGATGATCAGTTACAGGTTATTAAAGCAGCTATCACGGATTGCTCTGGCGGTACTGTCATGGCTAACTCATATGGTGCCTATCTCACACTTCTATCCTTAATAGACTTTGAACACCAGTTAGAGCAGGTGGTTCTATTGTCACCTGTGCTTGGTGCTGCAATGGCCAAAGACAGGATGTATTTCTCTAGGCCACCAGCTACTAAGCGGCTGCGTGATGCAGTTGCAGAGAAACGAGTGAATCTTCCAGAGCGTTCAGCTATCTTCATTGGTGATCAAGATGAGCTATATGATCCACCACTGCTAGCCACCTATTCTGAGATGATGGGTGAGCATAAGGTGTTTGTACTGCAGGGAGAGCGGCATAGCCTGTCTAAAGTAACGATGCAGGATATTTTGGCAGCGCGACTTGGTGCACTGTTGGGTGGATCAGAATGAACAAACAACTCACCAAAATGCTCCTTCACATCCTGCCATTAGCGGTTCTCTCTAATCTGGTTGGTTGCTCTCAACAGAGCGAGATTTATAGCTCTAGTCGCCTGAATTGTGAGGTAACTGATCAGAGTGGTCGAGGGCATAATTGGTTAGTACTAGTTCAACTGAACAGTCGGCCAAAGGTTGTAACGCTGGATTATCAAGGGGCTAAGGAAACGAGAATCATAGTTGAGTCACATGATGACTACATCTTGGGTGTGGATGAAAGTACTGATTACACGACCTTTAATGAGAGAAAACATTATCTCCGATTGGATCGATACACACTAAATTTGATTGTCAATCTGGAGGAATGGAGCGATCATCTCTGGGTCACAGGTCAGGACAGTGTAAAGAAGCCAAGGCTAGTGCTCGATGAGAGGTACAGGGGGAACTGCGAAAAGCTCGTAAAGCAAATATAAAATCGATTTAATCCGCTCACATCACCACGAGGTCACCAGCACTCACTGTCCAAATAATCTTTATCTTCATTTAAGTTTTTGCCTAAAGTTACGCAATTGCGTACGCTTAGCGTACAGTTGATACCACATCAGCGTATGAATATGTTCCTTGACATGGTGGGGGTCGGTGGTTCGAGTCCACTCGGTCGTACCAATAATCCTTTTAGAATCAACCGCTTACATAGCGGTTTTTTTGTGTCTGGTATTCCGCCAACAATGTGTACGACAATTGTACGACAGTTTGTCTCAGATTAGGCTCAGAAACCGATTAGATTAACTAGCCTATCAACCAGGTCGTTCGGCTATGAATCTGAATCATGTTTGACGACTTCATTAAAATTATTTTTAGGCAACTAGGTACTTACCCAGATATGGACACCCCACCCCCGGGGTGCACCCCCAAATCCGTTTGGTACTCCTGATATCCAGGTAGTATCAGATTCCACACGAACGATTTCGGTTAGACTCAACTCAGTTAAATTTATTCATAGGTGCAGACATAATTGGTGGCGTCGTAACAATATCGTGTAACAACTGGGGATATGAGCAGAATTTCGGCGTAAGCCGCACGCTACGGTAAAATGGGCGTTCCGAAGTGTTGTGTTACATCGATACCTGCAAACAGTTTTCGGCCCATTGGTATGGAGTGGAGAGGGCTTCAAACTACGCTGAGTCTGAGAAATGGTTTCAGTCGGTTAAATTTAAGTTGTTTGGCTGGCCTGAGCCCATTCTAGTAAAGATCGAACATCCTGATACTGTTTGTGTACAGTGCGGTGGTGAACTTAAACGAGTAGAAACTTCTCGATTGGATCTTGGCGAGTCAGCTGAGGTACGTTGCATTTGCTCACAGTGTTAATCTTATAGCGCCACCACTGTTACAACAGAGATGGTGTTTATCGACTAAATCGGCTGAGCCGAATGCCTACTATCCCGCATAAGCAGTCCTTCAATCCTTAATTAGCTGAATGGCCGATTATCCCCTGATAGTGGCCACTGCCTTTAGCTCAGGCATCTCAATGCAACTGGAGCGACTATTCCGTACCTATTCTGGCGTTGC
This sequence comes from Oceanospirillaceae bacterium, assembly GCA_013373575.1. Taxonomy (GTDB): domain Bacteria; phylum Pseudomonadota; class Gammaproteobacteria; order Pseudomonadales; family Balneatricaceae; genus Marinobacterium_E. Next base: position 8,501 of record JABXHP010000194.1, read on the forward strand.
GGGCTAGGCATTAGTGGTTGAGGTTCTAGCGTCATCTCCGTGAGCGTGCACCAAGAGTGAAGTATTTCTGCCGTATTTCTATTCTACTAATGTGGATATCCATAAGAATTACGACTAAAAAATAATTCTTGGCTGGCTCGTTTCTTGCCTAATATTTTTGGTCTGCAGTTCTTTTCGTATGGCTAACGGAGTACTGCGGGGTAATTTACTAGTGGTTTCAGTAGTATGTTTAGGATTCAAAGAAGGGCATGAAGATACACCAAAGCTCATGGAGCACTTCAAATTTGGGGGAAGATTTCTCTCAACGAGATTTCTTCAAACTTCTTAAGATTACGCTCGCTTTCATACTAGCGTCCGCTGCTATCGACTCGATCATCTACGAACTGTTTCTCGGTGGCTTTAGTCTGCGCAGCTTTTTGATCTCGGCATTTATTCCGCTGCTTGTCGCTCCGGCCGCTACCTACCCGTTTATTCGCGTCTCCAACCGTGCCAGCCGACATGCGGCTAATCTTGAGCGGGCACTCTCTGAGCTGTCCGAGCAAAAACTTAAGCGCAAAGAGACTGAAGAGCGCTCTGAAGGTTTTGAGGATCGTATTGACCTAGTATCGCTCGCCGGTGGAATAGGTCTGATTGAGTTTTTCCATGATACCCGCACCTTTAAGTGTAACGCTGAGGTCTCTAGGCGTTTGGGGCTCGCGCACACTTACGAAGAGCGCAGTATAGATCTCTTTTTTGCGCATCAGCCCGATGAAATCAAATCGCTTTTTGCGCAAAAGTCAGCTGAATATGCCGAGTCGCGCGATGCGGGTGCCTACCGCTTTACCCACCCCTTCTACCTACCCTCGGGGGAGCTTCGTTATTACAAAGTGTCCCGCAATGCGCGAACACGAGAGGGTCGAACCAGTTTCCTTGACCTCTCAGTGGATGTGACCGAAGAGGTTATTGCAAAACAAGAGTATGAGACGGTCCACCGTAACCTGGCGGCGGCCTGTGAGTTTGGTGGTATCTATCTCATTCACACCAACCTTTCTAACGGAGAGACTGACTATATAATCCGACCGACTCAGGGTGAATCTGAGCCGCTCTCGGGTGATAGACTTTTGCAGGCGGTGAAGCCCAAATACCATCAAGCTTTGCTGGCCGCTCACAATCAAACTGGGGAGTCGGTGGAATTTCCGTTGCACTACCCGGGCTGGAGCGAAGCGCGCTGGACGCGTGATCAGTCTGTGCGTCACTGGGAGGACAGTAATGGCGACAAACATGCCATCATTCTGAGCCAGGATATCCATGATCAGCACCTTAAAGAGCAGGCATTGGCCGATGCCCTGGATGCGCTCGATCAAAAGCAGCAGAAGCAGACACAGATGTTCTCCATCATTGGTCATGAACTCAGAACGCCGCTCTCGTCAATGAAAATGATGCAGGAGGCGATGGGGCTGCGCAGTATCGGCGAATACGGAGCCAACATTTGCGATTCTACGGATGCGGTTCTGAATATCGTGGATGACCTAAGAACCGTGATTAACCCAGACAAAGCGCACCAGGCTCAAGCGGTGGTCGATAGTCCATTTGATGTGCTCAGTCGAACCACACGGTCCCTTGAGGGGCTGTATGAGCAGCAAGGTGTTGAGGTCGTCGTTTCCTCGAACCAGTTATCACACTCCCTGAGTAAGTTTAACGCGCAAGCGCTGCGTCAGAAGATCACCAACCTCACCAAGAACGCTGCAATTCATGCAGATGCTGATACGGTCTGGGTGGATCTACAGGCGCAACCAAACGGAGACGATAAGGTCGATCTGACTCTGATCGTTGAAGATAACGGAAAAGGTATTCCTGAAGGGCTACGCGAGGCGGTATTTGGTGCGTTCAGTCGTGGTGATACCCGTGCTGATGGCACTGGGTTAGGGCTTTACATCACCCGAGAATTGGCTGAGAAACTAGGTGGTACGGTTGAGTACTTCGAGAGCGAGAAGGGCGGCGCTGGCTTTAAAGTTGAGTTTACGCTGGATCTGCATCTTGATGCTAATGAGCAGGAACAGGTTGAAGCGGCCATTCCCGTGGCGCTTCAAGGGAAGCGCATCCTGTTCGCCGAAGACCAGAAGACATTGCAGCTACTCACTAGCAAACTACTGAAGGATGCAGGTGCCGAAGTTGTGGTTTGTGATAACGGCAAGCAAGCGCTGGATGCCTTCCGTGCAGGTGAGTTTGATATTGTTTTGACCGATTTGATGATGCCAGAGATGAGCGGTGATAAGTTGATTCGCCACATTCGCGCGGATGGATTTACCGGTCAGGTTGTGGCGTTGACCGCCGCAATCATAGGCAAGGAGACGGATATACTACTCGAAGCGGGCGCCGATGCTGTTTTGAATAAGCCACTCGATATACATGACATGAAACGGACGATAGCGGGGCTGGCAATGAGGGATGCTGTGGCATGAAGAGAAGTGTTCTAATCATCGACGATGATCAATTTACGGTAGAAGCGGCGCGCGAAATGCTGGCACCGTACTACTAGCTGTTTTTTGCTATAGAAGCGAAAACTGGGCTGAATATTGCGCTGCGTCATCAGCCTGATCTCATTCTGATCGATCTAAAAATGCCGAAGTTAGGGGGCTTTGAATTTATTGAAGCCTACCGCAAAGCCGCAGATGACGAGATGCCGTTCATCGTCATGTCTGCCCACACAAGCGATGAAATGAAGCACAGAGCCGACGAGTTAGGCGTGCTCTACTTCATCGAAAAACCGCTCAACCCCACGTTTCTGCCTTTGGCGATTGAGGCGATATTTGAGGGTCTCGAGCTGCTAAAGCAACAGGATTCTGAGTGACCGGTAAGGGCAAGATGCGGTCAGTTGAGAATGATTCCCTATTAGTCGGCTTTTGTAGAACACCGGTCACTGTCAGAATTTTTAACACTGCTTTTCCACTGTCTGGATTGTTCCGACAACAGTCATTTTATAAAAATTAGTCAATTTACC
>JABXHP010000073.1 GCA_013373575.1 Oceanospirillaceae bacterium
ATTTTCCGCTGTGCCTTTTAAAAAACACAACCGCTGACATATCGTAACGTCGCATCTCGACAACAGCCCCCTTTATGAGCTTCCGATAAGCGTGCTTATCTAAATCAAAAACCGCGCCCAGAACGCCGCCGTGAATGTACTCTCAGCTGCCTAAGCAGCAGCCCGCACCCATCGATTACGAACTGCCTGGCGAATCAGAATTTCGTTTCGTCCAAAAAAAGCTTTTCAGATTATTCGAATTGAGCAAGCGTGCGAAGAGCTGGGTCATTACTTATCGTGCGCCTCCGAGTGGAACGCATAGTTAAAGTTGAGCTGTTCGTAATCCAAACGAGAGAACACTTGCGAGACTAGTGAACCCTTCGAGAGACTACATCCGCCGCTGTTCTCATCCAATCCACATTTCCAGAGGCTGGTTTGAAACCAGAAACGGCAGACTTAAGAAGTTCGCGCGCGAAATCTGAATCATCTTCTGCAATCGCTTTATGTGCATCCCTAAGAAGTTGCTTTATGGTTTCGGTAGTAAGAATTTCTTCGCGGGCACACAGGATTTTTTCGTGGCGCGTCGGGAGGACATCATCACCTATGAGCAGCTCTTCATAGAGTTTTTCACCAGGACGTAGGCCCGTAAATACCACTTCGATATCACCTTGCGGATTATCAACTGATTTGATGGTAAGACCACTCAGGTGAATCATACTCTCGGCTAGGGCCGCTATCTTAACCGGCTCGCCCATATCTAGAACGAACACTTCACCTCCTTTCGCCATCGAACCTGCTTGTATAACTAAACTGGCAGCTTCAGGAATTGTCATAAAGTACCGATTAATCTCAGGGTGAGTTACCGTGATAGGCCCGCCCTCTTTAATCTGCCTCCTAAACAGAGGTACCACTGATCCGGAAGACCCAAGAACATTACCGAAGCGAACCATAGAGAAAATGGTACCTGATTTTGTTCGCCCAGCAATATCCTGTATGCAAAGTTCCGCAAACCGTTTGGTTGCGCCCATCACGTTGGTTGGCCTTACCGCCTTGTCTGTAGATATAAGAACAAAGCGCTCCACGTTGGCAGCCTCAGCCGCCTCTGCCGCATTCATAGTGCCGAGGGAGTTGTTCGCCAGTCCCTGGAGAACATTGTGTTCCACCAGAGGCACATGTTTATAAGCCGCGGCGTGGTAAACGGTTTGAACATCAAACTTTGTGAGCACATTTGTTAAACGCTCTTTCGATTGCACTGAACCAATGATGGGAATTATCTCGACGTCAAGATTGTTAGCTGACTTCAGCGCTGACAACTCCTGCTCGATGCTGTAAAGCGCAAATTCTGATAGTTCATACAGCACCAAGGTTGTTGCACCATTCATAACAGCCTGCCGGCACAACTCAGAACCAATGGAGCCACCCGCTCCTGTCACGCACACATGCTTGTTCTTGATGCTCTGAGCAATAAGCTCCATATCTGGAGCCACCATTTCACGCCCCAATAGGTCATCGACTTCGATTTCACGAAGCTGATCCGGTGATTTACCTTCAATCAATTCCAGCATCGAGGGCATACTCTTTATCGATACATGTAACTCAGAGAGCTGCTCTAGAACACGCCGACGCTCCTCAGCTGACGCACTGGGCATTGCTAAGAGGATGTGAGCGACCTCATAGCGGTTGATTAGGTCAGGAAGATCAAGCGTTGGATGAACCTTGCAACCTGCAACATTCACTTTTTTGAGAGTTTTATCATCATCAACAAAAGCTACAGGGTCATACTCGGAACCGCTATTTAACATCAGGGCCAGCTGCGCTCCCGCGGCGCCAGCGCCATAAATAATTACGCGCTCTCGTGTGCTAGTCTTGTTGGTCAACCAATGATAGTAGCTTCTGACAATTAAACGGCTGCCACCAAGATAGAGCCAGGCCGACAACCCGAATATAATCGGGACGGAGCGCGGCACGCGCCAGATATCAAAAAAGAGGGCCGCGGCATAGAGAGTGCTTACGAGTAAGAGCACACCTATTGCGACGGTTTGAAACAGCTTCGCGTTCATATAGCGCACAACAGCGCGGTATAGACCGAGCTTGATGAAAATTAATACGCCAAAAACTGGAGCAACTAAAAAGAGCGCCCAAGCCTCTTCTAGGTAGCTATCGGGCCACCACTGCGAAAAACGGAGGGCAAACGCGGACCAGAGAGCAACAGTGAGAGCCAGCATATCGGCAAGCACCATTACTACGCGCTTTGACCGACGCGGCATCGATAAGAAACGCTCGTGCCAATTTTTAAAAGTCATTCTCAACAAGCCTAGTTAAAATAAAAATCTCGACGTTTAGACTAGCATTTTATGCAAGAGATTAGTACGCCTGATACGAGGAACCCATGGCTATGTAGCCAGTTCTAAAGCCTTGATCTGGTAAAAACTTAAAAGCAAACAACTTGCTTTGCAGAGACTATTTGCCGGCCTCATTTTTGCCATCTTCACTATTCGCGGCGCGGTACAACAAGCCGCCACTCAAAAGTGTCTCATGCATCGCGGCAACACTCTTTTCACCGGGATAAATGCTGTGAGCTTGATCAAGAAGGGCTTGGGCCTCTTCCTGCCTACCGGAATACTGCAACGCGATAGCGAGGTCTTTGTATATCTGAATATCAGGTATTTGGCGAAGAAAGCTCTCTGCCCATTGAATGAATAAAGTAACTTGCTCGGCATTCTGATTTTGAAGCCCAGAATAGAGAACAGCTCGCATCGTAAAGTATTCACCGGTCTCCCGAAAATAAAGGTTATTCAAAGCAACGCTGAGGTGAGACGGCTGTGTACCCCTCCCTTTCAGGTACTGCATGATTCCAGTCTGTGCAAGTAGAGAGTGCATCAGAAAAACACTGACGAGCGGAACAACCACGAACACTGAGCCTGTTATTAATCTCTCAGCGCCAAGCGAGAGGCGCACCTCTTTACTGCGCGCACCGAAGTAGAAACAGACATAAAGCAGAACCAGCAGAACCAGCCAGTGAAACGTGGATATATAAAAGGGTAGTTCAACTTGGGTATGCAGGGTGATCGGTATTAGCAAGGATGCAACGGCACCACCGCGCTGCCAGCCTAACTTTATTAACTGCAAAAGAACTGCAAAAACTGCCGCAAAGATCGATAAGACGGCCAAAAGTCCGCCTTCATCCATCCAAAATAGCAGCTCATTGTGTGGGTGCGAAAAACGTGGTGCGCCGGCTATGGCGGACGCATCTCGCTCTTGAGCATAGGGCACACGCTCGTCTTGAAACTCACGCTGAAAGCTTCCGATTCCGTGACCGATCCAAGGCGAGCGCTTGAATACATCAAACGCGATTCTGTAAACATGTGGGCGCGCATCGGCACCCGCTTCGGTCATTTGTTCTAGTTTCGAATATGCCCGCAAGGCACCGTCACTTACCTGCAAACCCGACCAGACGCCTACACCGATTAAAGCTACCAGCATCGCAGTGCGGCGATATGTCCGGCGCCAGACGGACAACCGAGCGAGTATCAACATTACTAGACTTAACACACCACCCAGCAACCCGACTCTGGAGCCGGAACCAACAACCTCCATCACCGCAAGCGGTAATGTGAGATAGACGAGGGCCTGCATCGGCCAGCGCTGGAAACTAAAACTTGGCAGTGACGCTAAATAGAGAGATAAAGCTACTGCCGTGGCCATTAGAGAGGCTTGTAAGTTGGGCTGCTGAAACATCCCTAGTAGTTTCTGATCAGCAACGGGTATCCAGCCTTTCAACAGTGGATCGGGGACAAGCTGCAGAACACCAACCATCGCATGTAGAAGAAAAGCTGCTAAAAGTAAGTAGAGCATCTGCTCTACATCAATTCGCTTTAGCCGATATTGGAGCAAAGAGAACCACAGAAGCATACCTCCGACCAGCACACCCAACCGGACCAGCCACTCGCCCGGCCGCTCCAGCCCTGAGAGGAATCCTCCCAATACGATCCCGAACGGAAAAAGCAAAAGAAGCCAGAGATATCGGCTTCGCACCCAAACGCCGGAGCGAAGCATCGAGAGAACACCGCCCCCGATGATTAGCAGAACAGGCACCCAGATAACGGCGTTAAATGGAAGACTCAGCCCTTCACCGCCAAGATTATCTTGGTAGTAAAAGCCACTGACTAAGAATAAGAGAGAGAACAAAGTGTAGAGAACACGATGCCTTGGTTGCAAATGCCGTGAGGACTCTAATAATTCCATTGGTCTAATCCTTGTTTGTTATCCCAAGCTTAGCCCATCACAGGAACTCAGCCCTCATCTCTATTTCAAAGATCGGACCGCTACACATTTGAGCAGCGTTGTTGCTATGACAAAGTAACTAGTAATTATACCTAGTTCAAACACAGAATCGGTAAGCCCTGCTCCTGCGACAATAACCACAGGAGGCAGCATCAACGCATCAATCGGCGACGCTAAGTAATCAAAATTTCTGAATAAGCGTTGCAGAAAGATTATCTACCGCCAATTGGTACGCGCTTGATTTAGGTGTAACAACTGCCTTATCACTCATACCCTATCGATTTTTACTTACAACCTTGGAGCGTCAAGAGCCAAGCGTCGTCATCTTTTGAACTTATAGGGTAACGTCATTACGAGTGAATATTAATGAAGCCGGATCAGGTCTGAGAGCTCGATTACATTGAGTGCTAGTAACTAAATGTCCAATCTCCCGACACATAACAACTTGCATCCGTACTCAACTATCTACCCGCCGAAATTAAACCGAAAAGTGCTAGCGATTCCCGACAAAATAAATCTAACTCTTTGAATTAAAAGCGTAATGCCTTATCAGGACTAACAGCACTCCCAACATGCCTCCCAGCAGAACTCCCAGCGCCACAATCAAACTGCGCTTAGGTTTCACTTTTAACTCTGGCACTACAGCGGGGTCAATCGTCTTAAATAGGTACTCTGGCGTCGCCTTAGCCAACATCATAGTCTCTATTTGGGACTGAATCAGATCAAAGAAAC
>JABXHP010000364.1 GCA_013373575.1 Oceanospirillaceae bacterium
CCCAAGGGTTTGGGGCACACCCTAGCCGACGAGAAACTGATAGAGGGTCTTGATTCGGATGCAGCGCGTGAATTGCTGGCGGATGAGTACGATGACTTCTGCGATGAGATTGAGCTAGTCAAAGGCGCCTGTCATGAGTGGGATATAGGTGCCTATCTGAAGGGCGAGCAGACACCGGTCTTCTTCGGCACTGCGTTAGGTAACTTTGGCGTGCGTGAAATGATGCACGACTTTGTGGATTGGGCGCCTGCACCGACGGAGCGTGCCACCGAGTCTCGCACTGTTGGTGCGGATGAAGAGAAGTTCACCGGGTTCGTCTTTAAGATTCAGGCTAATATGGATCCGAAACACCGTGACCGCATCGCGTTCATGCGTATCTGCTCAGGTAAGTACACCAAAGGTTTGAAGATGCGTCACACGCGAATTGCTAAGGATGTGCGTATCGCGGATGCAGTCACCTTCGTTGCGGGTGATCGTGAAGCTGTTGAGGAGGCTTGGTCGGGGGATATTATCGGCCTGCACAACCACGGTACGATTCAGATTGGCGATACCTTTACTGAGGGTGAAGAGCTTAAATTTACCGGTATTCCCCACTTCGCGCCGGAGCTGTTTAAGCGCGTACGGCCCACCGACCCGCTAAAGATGAAACAGCTCCAAAAAGGGCTGCAGCAGTTGTCCGAAGAGGGTGCTGTGCAGCTGTTTATGCCCAAGCGCAACAATGACCTCATCCTCGGTGCGGTCGGCCAGCTACAGTTCGACGTAGTTATGTACCGTCTCAAAGATGAGTACAAAGTTGAGTGTATCTATGAGCCGATTAGCGTGGCTACGGCGCGCTGGGTAGAGTGCTCCGACAACAAGATGCTAGGCGACTTCGAGAAGAAGGCGTACGACAACCTTGCATTGGATGGTGCGGGTCTGCTGACTTACCTAGCGCCAACACGCGTCAATCTTAACCTCACTGAGGAGCGTTGGCCGGACGTTCGCTTCCGCGCTACTCGCGAGCACTAATGGAGCTAATCGACACCCACTGTCATCTCGACTTTGAGCCGCTATCAGGGGTGTCGAATCCAGAATATCTGCACCTCACTCTAGGTTTGGCACAGGCGGAGTCTGTGTCGACGATTATTGTTCCTGCAGTCTCAGCGAGTCGCTGGGACTCTGTGCTTGAGGTCTGTCGTGCCGCGGTGTCTGTCCGCTGTATTCCAGCCCTAGGCCTGCATCCCTGTTTCCTGAGTGAGCACTCACCCGAGGACCTAGCGAGGCTGGAGAGTTATCTGCAAAAGAGCTCTGACGTAAAAGCGCTAGGAGAGTGTGGTCTAGATCTGTTTATCGATGACCCTCAGCTGGCGCGTCAGTTAGAGCTATTCTCAGCACAGGTTGAGTTGGCGAAGCAGTTTGATCTCCCCTTGTTGTTGCATGGTCGCAGAGCAGTAGATCAGATCATTAAGGTTCTACGCCAGATGCGCCCACAGGCCGGCGGCGTATTGCACGCTTTTTCAGGCAGTGAGCAGCAGGCAAGTCAGCTCTGGGATCTCGGGTTCTCTATCGGCCTGGGTGGCTCTATCACCTATGAGCGCGCGCAACGTTTACGTCGGGTAGCGCGCTCTGCACCCCTCGAGTCGATCCTCCTGGAGACCGATGCGCCAGACATGCCAATGAGTGGGTTTCAGGGCGAGCCCAACTGGCCGCATCGAGTCGGCTATGCCGCACGCACGCTTGCGGACTTGCGAGGTATATCGGTGGATGAGGTTGCGCAGCAGACCAGTGCTAATGCGCGTCGTCTGCTGCGGATTTAGCGCTTAGCTAGGGCAAAAGCCTTTAGCTAAGGTCAGAGTAGGGGTTGTCGACGTCTAAGCTAACAGGTATGGGATGCGGAGGTACTTTTATGCCTGTGGAGCTGATCTGTAGATCCTCGCCCTCGAGCACTCGATAGTCGTAACGATACATTGGACGAGCTTCGCCGCGCAGGCAGCTGCTGTTGTAGTCGGCGATTCTTTCATTCACCGCCTCGTTGCGCGCTTGCCAACCCTTGAGGTCAGCTGCGCTGTAGCGTTTGCTTAACATCTGCATGGTCTTTGCGGGTGAGATCATCGCAGCGCTGGCATTGTTGCCGCCAAAACCCTTGGAGTTGATCAGCGCAGCATGGATATGCTCGTGACCGACATCTAGGTGCTGAAGTGGCAAATTGAGGTTAGAGCTGTGTACGTCCTCGGCGATAGCTGGTGTGGTTATCAGCCCCGGGATGACACCTTTGGCCCAGATCCCCAGGGTGGAAAGTATTTGATCGCCGCCAGCGGTGCCCTGTGAGTGTCCAAGGTAAGCTTTCACTGCCGTTACATTCAGCTGATCGATAGAGAAGGCTTTGGCGATTTCGTTCAGTACATGCGATTCGGTTACACGGTTTTGAGGTGTGCTTGTACCGTGCGCTTGTACCACTGAATGGTTGCGCAGTGAATCTGCTCCTAGGAGCTTTTCTACTAACGATGCTGCTTTACCCAGTGTCAGGTAGTTACCTACCCCCGGTGCTGAGATCGATTTTTTGTAGCCATCAGCGTTGACGTAGACATCGGGTACCGAAGCGTAGATGTTGGCGCCGCTCTCAATTGCCAGGCGATCACTCATGAGAACAATAAACTGCGCCGATTCGCCGATGGTAAATCCGCAGTTATCACCAAATGGACGGCAGGCTTTGCGATGATCAACCTGTTCTACCGAACTTAGCTTATCGAGCGCCTGAAGTTTCTTATCTTCAGCAAGCGCGCCCATCGCCCGGAAGCCCTCAATCACCTCTGGGATCACTGGCGCATCTGCCCCGCCGACTAGTACCAGTTCGGCTTTACCGGTGCGTATCGCCTCTACGCCAGAGCGCAAGTTGTACAAAAAAGTTGCACAAGCACCTAAGGCACCACCGGTTGTGCCTAGGTTGCCCAGCATATATGCGTTAACGAAGTCCGCAGGCATCTGTGCGTAGCCTAATGGCATCTGTTTTGAGGTAGTACGTTTCCCTAATGGCGGGAATTTCGTCAGACCACCGAAGCCCAGCTCATCAAGTTGGCCGATGGAGTTGCTGGCAAAAACAGCAATTTGATCTGGAGCTAGTGTCTCCAGCAAAGAGTCGATATCGAGGCCGGTAGCCGATAACGCATCTGATGCCGCGTACACCGCCATCTGCAAAGCGCGTGGATGGTTACGCGATTGGTAGAGATTTCCAGGTTCAAAGCCACTCGGTAGTGTACCAGCGCTCTGCACCGGTAGACGCCGCGTATCTGGGAAGATTAGGTCCGTTCCACCACTAATATTGACGTCAACTAAACCTCCATCGAGCGGTGTGACGCGCCAGTTATCGGGAATATTCTCCGGTAGAAGGCGACTACGCATGCGGAAGTTGATAGTTGAGCCCGATTCGCTGATGCGTGCCGGCTTATTCATCATTACTGCGTTTGCATCAAACTGCTCGGGGGGAATGCGGCGAATCAGGGTCCGTCCTAACAGCTCTTTTTCAAGCTTAGAGCTAAGTTCGGCTGCAGTTAATTCGGTGCCGGAAGCGTCCCGATAGCTGTCTCCGACATAACTGCCGAGTCCCGTCAACATTGCAAGATCAACGAGCGTCTCTTGGCGTGTCGCACTATCAAGTTTGTCGAAGATAATTCGGTTGAAAGCTTGGTTACCTGAGGAGCGTCCGGCAGGGCTAATACCACCAAATCCGACAATAACTGGAAGCTGA
>JABXHP010000163.1 GCA_013373575.1 Oceanospirillaceae bacterium
CCAATACACATGCAGTGATTGGCGCACCTTCCTGAAGGATCATAACTTGGAGGCCAGTATGAGTCGCCGAGGAAACTGCCACGATAATGCAGTGGCTGAGAGTTTCTTCTCCAACTTAAAAACCGAGCGCATCAAGAGAAAGATTTACCCGACACGTAATGAGGCGAGAGCGGATATCTTCAATTACATCGAGCTGTTCTACAACTCATCTCGCAGACATGGCAACAACGATGGACTGTCGCCAGTGGAGTATGAAAAGCAGTATTTAGAAAAGCTGATAGCTGTCTAGGAAACTAGGGCCTTGCCAAAGCTTCTGAGTAAGCTGGATGAACTCTCGTTGATCAGGGCAGTTCTCAGTCATGAAGAAGCGTATCCGACGTGTATTGCGAGTCACGACCGCAGCGATGTTCATGAGCCTCAACCGAAGACTGTGAACACTCAGGTCCTTATAGCGTTTTGAACAGAAGCTTCGTAGGTGTTCGAATAGGACGAAGGCCAACATTGAGAACATCAAACGCCACTGATTGCTCCACGAGTGCTTTGAGGACGTTCGTTTGGCAAAGAGGTACAACTGCTGGTCTTAAATCTGATTCTCCGTATCACCGCGGGCGCAGTTGACGTCGTAGTATAGAGAACGGTCGTTTCCGCGCAGTGAGGTGACGATGAAACGCGGGTTCGTGCCTTTCGCCGTCAGCTCGGCCTTGGCGATAGCGTCACGAGCATACCGCCAGCTCTCAGCTTGGCACCGATAGCGCCAGAACGCTTTTGTGGAACCCGACCCTCCGTGAGCTTTGCGCTGGGTGTGATGTTGCTTAACCATAGCCCAGAGAGGTTCTACCAATGCTTCAAGGCGAGGGTTACGTGCAATACCGACAATGTAATCAACACTATTACGATCACACCAGTTGAGCAGAAGCTGCCGGCAAAAGCCGCTATCACCGCGGAAGATAATTTGAACGGATGGCCAATGCGATCTGATGAAGTTAACCAGCAATTTAAGGATCGCAGCGGTGTGTTTCGCGCCATCGATCTTACTCTGTCGAAGGTAAGCGACCAGCGGGAATCGCCCGCAAAAGCAATACAGCGGCAAATAGCAGTAGTGGTCGTAATAGCCGTGGAAGAACTTCTCAGGTTGGTCACCATGCAGCGGTATATCCGTCGCATCGAAGTCCAGAATGATCTTGGCCGGCGGCTTTGCATGGCTTCGAATGAAGGCATCCCAGAGCACCTTGTGTGCGTCTATAATCGCCTGGCGGTCCGCCTCTGCCTCGAACCTATATAGGGTTGATGTGCTGGCAAGCCGCGTCATTCGGTTGACGGCGGTCTGCATACCAAAGTCGTCGCGCAAATGTGAGTGGTCGTTCAAGTCTTCAAAGCCTGCCGCCAAGCCAAACAAACGCTGTTGTAACATTGTCTGCACTTCATGCTGAACCTTACCAGGCTGTCGATGATCGTTTAGCAGACGAGCGAGGCGCTTACTCAAGCCCAGCAGGCGATCAACCTCTCGCAGCAAAAGGAGACCTGAGTGACCGGAGATATGGCCGCCTGAAAACTGAGCTTCGACGGAGCGACGAGAAAGGGGTGAAAACTGGAATGACTGTGGTAACATTTTGCTCACGGCTGTGATGTTGTGACTAGGGCTTTGACACCACTAAACATAACGTTTTCAGCCGTTCTTGGTTATCCCTTCATGAAAAATCGCGGCTAGGGCATTTCACGCGCACAACTCTCAGGCTGCAGTGATGCCTGCTACACTAATAAATGACGATGAGGCATCATGATCCCCTTCAACAAGCCAACAGTTACCGGACAAGAACAAAAATACATCCTGGAGGCACTAAAAAGTCCCAAGCTATCGGGGGATGGCTTTTTTTCTTCACAATGTCAGACTTGGTTCGAAAACACACTTCCATGTACAAAATCAATCCTCACTCCATCGTGCACCGCCGCACTAGAAATGGCTGCTATACTAATCGATATAACCCCAGGCGACGAAATTATAATGCCAAGCTACACTTTCGTCAGCACCGCTAACGCATTTGTACTCCGGGGAGCAAAAATCATATTCGTCGATGTTCGGCCAGATACGATGAATATAGATGAGCGATTAATTGAGCAAGCTATCACGAAAAAAACGAAAGCAATCGTACCCGTACATTATGCAGGCGTAGCATGTGAAATGGATACGATTATGGAAATAGCTGATAAACATAATCTTTTTGTAATAGAGGACGCTGCACAAGGCTTAATGAGCACGTATAAAGGACGAGCTCTCGGTACTATCGGTGATTTTGGCGCATTTAGCTTTCATGAGACCAAGAATTATACAAGCGGTGGAGAGGGCGGTCTTCTGGTCATAAATAATCCAGAATTCCTCGAACGCGCAGAGATCGTTCATGAAAAAGGAACCAACCGAAAACAATTTTTCAGGGGCGAAACCAACAAATATGAGTGGGTAGACGTCGGTAGCAGCTATTTGATGAGTGAAGTCCAAGCCGCATATTTATGGGCACAACTTGAGCATGCCGAAAATATATTAGCTAACCGCTTAGCCTGTTGGAAGGTTTATTACGATAAAGTAAGCGAATCGGCAGGAAAAGAGTATTTAAAATTACCAAAATATCCAAGAAACACACAACACAACGGCCATATTTTTTATATAAAAGTCGCGAATAAAAGAGAACGATCGAATTTAATTCAACATTTGAAAAAAAACGACATCAGTGCAGTTTTTCACTATGTACCGTTACATTCTTCACATGCAGGTAAGGAATATGGCCAATTCTATGGCGAAGACAAATACACAACTCTGGAAAGCGAAAGGCTTATTCGACTACCAATTTGGCACGAAATACCAAAAGAGTCTATTGAGAGAGTCTCTGAGTGCATTTCGAGCTATTTCAGGCCATAAATCTAGCCGCCATTTTTCATGAAGCCAAAATTCGCGGAATAATCTGGTCACAGTCGCTAATTTTGGGCTGTATGTTAGCCCTCGGGAGCTCAGACCTACCAACAGCAGGCTCCAACTGGACTCTGATTCGCGGTAGCCATCTTCAACGGCCACCAGCTCTTTGCGTCCATGCTCTGTCACACCTATGACAACCCAATTGAAGCGTTAGATAATAACTCTTTCAACAACATGTAATTCCCCTTTTACGCAAGATCAGAGCTAGTGTCTAAGTCAAAATATAGCTGACTTTCTTCTAAACCTAATTCTTTCTGTCTCTCTTATCAAGGTCCAATGTAAACACCTAGAACAATCAAAATCAGTCCATCGCCTCGACTTGGACATACACACTCATTTTAAGTAATTCGGCCTCTTCATATACATCATCACAGTCAGAAAAGTCTAAAAATACGATTCCGGCTTTGTAGGTTAACGGGTCAGAGACTATATCACCCTGATTCCACCAGAACAGAGAGTCGATAATCCGCCTAGAAATCTCCGGTGCTATATAAACATCTCTAACAAAACCTGTCCTGTCAGCCATTACACAATGCCTAACAACTTTTGGATACCAAGCAGACGTCTCAATCATGTAGAACGGCAATCCTAGAGAGCACCTCAACAATAGATTAGAATAATCAACAAACGTCACGTGTTCTACAAGCTTTACATAGAGATCCCCAGGCGGTCTCCGGCAGATTTCGATGATTTTAATTCCTTCACTTGAGAGGATGAATTGTACGTGAAAAATCCCATCAACCAAATTCAAAAGATCAGCAATTGTCTCCGCTGCCTCTACTAAAGTTTCTACGCTATACTCTGGCACGCGAGATGGGTAAGAAGCTGCTGACACCATGTAAGGGTTTAGATAATAATGTTCGTTATCAACAAAATGAAATGCCAATTTTCCACCGCAAAGCAAACCTGAAAAACCATGTCTGCTGCCCTCAACGTACTCTTCAACAACTACACGTTTTGCTTTGGATAGCAAAAAAGCTTTCTGCAATGCATTGTAAAATCCGTCTGAACTTCGCACCAAAGAAATACCCTTCCCTCCAGTGAGGTCTACGGGCTTTACCATAACAGGAAAAGTAAATCTTGACTGCTCACTTAGTGCCTGCGTGGTGCTTGTATAACTGACTGCTGTCGGCGAGGGTAGGCTATTGTAAGCGAGAAAATCTCGAAGACGATCTTTGTGATGGAGCAGTTTCGATGTCTCGTAACTATCATGCCCTGGAAGATGCAGTTTTTCAGCAACATAAGCAGATGAAACAGCTGCGAAATCATTACAACCCGAAAAAATAGCGTCGACTTGCTTCGCAATTGCAACTCTCAAAACATCATCCGGGTCCGCATAATCAGCTGGACAATATTCATCCGCATACTGGTGACCCAGGCCTTTTGGATCGTTACCAGTCGTTATAACGTAATACCCTGTCTCTCTTGCTGCTTTAATTAGTGGTATATCCGAATACCCTCCCCCAACAAATAAAATTCTAGGCATATCTTCTAATCTTATACTTTCTTGCATCAGAGACACCAATAATTCCTAAGGCAACAGCTCGAACGCCAATAAAACGGAACATAACGGCAATAATATTAAAAATTGAGAGCGTAGGTAAAGCATTAATCCCACGAATGGACCGAAATCATATCATCTCCATAGCTCTCTTTTTAGCACTGAAAATATTCTGGACACCTCCCGCGGAGAATTGTTTGCTAATTCGGGGAGCGCGTTAATCCTGTTAGCAGTAAAAATACTAAACTCATCTTCAGTCATATGTTCAATGATAGTAATTTCATGAATATCCACATATCCCATTTGAACGAGATCTATATATCCGGGATTTACCTGTGTTGGGATATCTATTGCCTGCTTTATAATTTTCTTCATAAACACCTGGCACCCCAACTCGTAGGCCAATCGAGCCGTTCCGAGCCCCTGCTGTCTATTATGTGCAAAAAAAACCGCTTTAGCTTTTCTCAATAAATCTGCGTAGTCGGAGAAACTAAGCATCCGTGTAATAATATCAACTCGATCTTCCAAAGAATATTCTCGCAGTAATCCTTGTATCCGAAGCATATAATCATTTGTCGCATTATAGGAAAATGGAATTACAAATCTGTAGCTAGTAAATTTCCCAATTAAACTTAAGAGGTATTCATGGTTATTACTGGGATCTGCTGAGTTGCCTAGGACTATTAGCTTTTCTTTCATAGAGACAAACGCGCTCTTGTCATCTAAGCCGGCATTGTAAAGATTACAATTTATTACTGGAACAATCATGTCGGGATAACGCAGAAGCTCGCCCGGCGCGCAGAACAAATATGATATTCTGTTTAGAGTCGGCAATAGTTCAGCATTACCCATAAGTCGAGAATCTCCACCCCATACGTTCCAAACAACCTTTATCTCCATATTCAACAAGGCAGAAAGTATGTTAAAGTCCTCGTTAGAAAATATCCCGTGAATAATGACGCACTCGCTCTTTGTAATATTTAAATTTCCTGAAAGAAGTCTAGTACTAGGGAAATTTTTGACTACCTCTGACATGTAGTCCTGCGAATGGTATCTTACATCTTTTATAAAAATTATATGCTCTTCGTGAGCATCGATTTGCCTAAGGCATTTCGCTAGAGATACAGCATGATTGCAATTTGCGATTATGTGGATGAACATGTAGTTACGTCTTTATCATATGATTGTATAAATTAAACAAACGATATCGATTCTGGCGGCAAGTTCTTACGATTTCTATCTACAACCAACATTAAAGCCTTTGACAGATTTGCCCCAAACGAATTGGCATCACATACTGCTGAGTTTTCTAAAATTCTTCTTAGATGACTCCGTATCGTTGCCAAACTTTCTATGTCAGCTGAAAGAGAAATCGCTAAGTGGATATATTCTGGCACCGTTTTAGCAATTAATTCAGGCATTCCAGCATGAGCGAGGTGGGTAGCTGAGTGCCTTCCTGCGAATGTCGGACCCGGCATAGTTATAACTGGGACTCCCATAGCCATTGCCTCGCAAGTAGTCAATCCGCCAGAGTAAGGCCATGTATCAAGCGCTATATCTATTTTATTGTAAGTATCGAGGTGCTCTTTATGAGGTGACGCACCCTCCATTTCGATACGTTGTTCGGCAACGCCCCTACTTGAAAACTCACGTCTAATTTTTAGTTTTAAGAAATCACTCTCGAACTGAAAGCTCTTTAAAAGCAGTTTTGAATTTGGAACTTGCTTTAGTATATTTGCCCAGATGCTGATAAGCTCAGAGTTAATTTTCGAGGCATTATTTAGACACCCAAACGTTATGTGATTATTCTTCAAAGCTGGAAGCGATTTTACATCAGGAATATAGCTTGGCAGGCTATAGCAAATATAATCGGTTGGCATTCTAATGATTTTTTCTGAATACTCTTCATCAACACCTTCAGGGGTTTCAACTCTATCGGATAGAAGATAGTCGATGGTCTTTATTTGGGTACTGTTAATCAATCCACCGACCCATTTTATTTGCACGGGAGCGGGCCGTCTTGCAATTACTCCCATACGCGAGCCCGCATGGTAGCCTGACAACTCAAAGAGAACATCAAGTTCATCGGCCTGCATTGTTGAGAACAAGTCATCATCGGTGATATTCACGATTGATTGATACTTTGATGAGAGTTTCCTAAGTTTCTCCGTGATGAAATCTTCCTGCAGACTACTAGAGTAAAAGAATAGCTCGAACTTACACGAGTCCAGCTCACTTAATCCCGGATAAATCATTTGTCCAACAGGATTATTACGAAACCCATTAGAAATGAGGCCCACTCGTATCTTGTCATCGGGACATTTATTCAAACGAATAATCGGGCTACTTTCATAATTCAAGCTACTGGAATAAGCTTTTAGGATTTCGTTTATATCTTTATTACTAAATCGAGGACTGTAATGCATTGTGGTTATGAAATTAAAAAGGGCGGCGTCCAATCCGGGTTCTAAATTTACAGCTTTCCTGTGGCACTCGATCGCTGCATCAATATCCGTCATTTCTAAATATATATTTCCGAGGGTAGTCCAGTATTTCGCAGAATCGGGCCTTTTATTTAAAAGGAACTTAAGCTTTTTCTCAGCCTCTCCGTATTTTTTCGCGCCGTGTAAAGCCGCTACTTTTAGCTCTAGTAAACTAACATCGGCAGGATTATTTTCTAAACCAGAATCGATAACTTCAGTAGCTTCTTCCCATCGATCAGCGGCATTAAGTATTGCAGCTAACTCTACGTACGCCGTAAGCTGTTTTTTTTGTTCAAAAATACTCCTACGATAAAGAGTTATCGCTTCTCCAGTATTCCGATTTTTAAAATTCCATGCAGCTATAATATTCCTTATTTCATAATCTAGAACGGATTTTTTATCTTCAAGAAACTCAAAAATCAAACGGTCAACTTCTTCGTGATTTCCATTTTTAACAGCGGAAATTAGGTCGTTCTTTTTCCCTTCCATCATTGCAATAACAAACTCCCTCGACTCTTCGCATCATCCCAAAATCATAGACGGAACAGCCAAACCAAAAGACATGCACATACTTTCCAATTTTACTACTCCAACAAGTTACTCACTTATAAACCTCATTCATTGGCTTTGAGTTTACACTGTCTCATCGAATAGTAATCCGATGACACCATCTATATATTCCGATAACTTCAAGGCCTTTTCATTTGGTATTTGACGAATAATCTCTTCGTTTTCGGTATCCATCACGCTGACGATCACGGATTGAGATTCTTTGTCAATACTAAACTTTATCGAGCGATTCGGTATGCTAAAGAATTCATTAAGATTCTTCACGGCCTCTATTAAAATAGCTCCGACTTGATAAGAGTCCTCTACCTTAGTGAAAGGCTCTACATGTTCTGCAAGCTTAGTTTCCACCGCTGCTTGGTATGTATCTTTATCTGAAGGTGCAGTATCTGCTATGTTAGCCGTCAACGACACGCTTGGAATATCTAATGACATGGCCGTCTTCCCTTAAAAAAAAACCGACGCTGTTTCACAACGTCGGTATATATCCACTAGATCCTCTCACTGTTTACTGAAGTAAACTCAAGACTTGCTGAGGCAGCGCATTAGCTTGAGCCAAGATCGCGGTCCCGGCCTGTTGGAGCACCTGCGCCCGACTTAACGCTGCAGACTCCTTAGCAAAATCCGCATCCTCGACGCGAGAGCGGGCAGCAGACAGATTTTCACTAACATTTGACAGGTTGTTTATTGTAAATTGTAGCCGGTTAGAGGCTGCACCTAGATCGCCTCGTAAAGAGTTAATCGTATCAAGCGCATTATCAATACCTGAGATTGCATTTTGAGCACCTTTAACAGTACTGATATCTATATTAGCAATAGACTGTCCCGACGCACCTCCCCCAAACGTACCTACAGAGAATCCAGCATTAGCAGCTAAATTAGCGGTGAGCGAACCAATATTGATTGCGCCATCACTTTGCAGTGTCACTTCACCACGGTATGTACCGTCAGCCACGGCGAGACCTCCATTAGCAATGTTGGTTGCATCGATTACTATGTTGCGACCATCTACTGCTATAAGCTCAACCCCACCGCCAGCGGATGTTCCATCAACTCCAGTATCAATTGCCACTACACCCGTCTGGTCACTAATAGCATTGATAGCGCTTACAAGACTCTGACGGTTACCAGAGGTATCATTCGC
Source organism: Oceanospirillaceae bacterium (assembly GCA_013373575.1). Classification (GTDB taxonomy): domain Bacteria; phylum Pseudomonadota; class Gammaproteobacteria; order Pseudomonadales; family Balneatricaceae; genus Marinobacterium_E. The sequence continues at coordinate 8,661 of JABXHP010000163.1, forward strand.
AACAGTAGTGAATCCTGTGATCGCGACACCATTCAGCGTCATAGAGACAGCAAGGGCGGTTGTGAGCTGCGCGCCACCATTTCGGAGCAGATTTTCAGCCGGCTCAGCGGTAACACCCGTCTGCGAAGATACTTCATTTATAACTGTCGCTATGGCTATTGCGCTTGCGTCGGAATTACTCGAAGAAGCGGTGTCGTCCGTAGTAACGGTACCTCTGATAGCAACACCATTTATGACCAAATCACCGGTAGCGAGCGCCGTAGTAGACGTATTACTTGACAGCTCGCTGGTGATTTGAGAGTACGAATTTGAATAGACGCCTTCTTTGAATCCCGCATCTGTGGCATCTCCCGTCGCATTGGAACTTATCTCTATCTCAGAATCGGACACCAGCGTAACCGTCCCGGTTGCTACAATGCTCGAGCCAGCCGCTGTGGCAAGACCGATACCTGTATTCGTACCGGTCACTGTTGCGAACTCTACTGAGATATTTCTGCCATCGGCAGCAACCAAGCGAACTCCCTCGTCCTTGCTTCCCGTATCGACTGCAACAACACCCGTTAACTCAGCTTTCGCATTTATTGCTTCGACTACAGCGGCGCGTGTCGACGCAGCGTCAGCGGTAGTTTGGATGGATATCGCAGTTCCGTTAATAGTAACGGTCCCTGTTGCATCCCCTGCTGTCATTACAGACCCACCAAGAACGGTCTCATTTACGATCGCTGTCACTCCGGTCTCGGCGGTGAACTCATTTATCGCAGCCGCTGTCGAGATCGCACTCGCGGTCTTTCCATATCTTGACGCAGTATCCGCTTCGGACGTTGCCGCATCAATAGATATTCCGTTAATTATCAAATCGCCGGAACCCAACGAATTAAGAGCGTTTGCAGCGGTAGTTACCGCCGTTGATACCGATGTCTCTGTTATTGATGATACCCCTGCATCCGCTGCTACGCCAAGAGCTTCGTTGCTTATCTCAGCAAGCCCAACTGTTACGGTCTGGTTAGCTTGATCACCCACCTGCAATTCTAGCTCTTCCAAAGAACCGTTAAGCACGAACTGCCCATTAAAGCTTGTTGAGCTAGAAATACGATCAAGTTCTGCTTTGAGCTGCTGCACCTCTGCGTTCAATGTCTGACGGTTACCAGAATCATATGTACCGTTAGCAGACTGGATCGCAAGCTCACGCATACGCTGAAGGATATTTGTCGCCTCCTGCAGACCACCTTCCGCAGTCTGGATCAATGAGATGCCGTCGTTCGCGTTGCGCTGCGCCTGATCAAGGCCGCGAATCTGGGATGTAAAACGGTTCGCGATTGCGAGACCTGCCGCATCATCTGCTGCCGTGTTGATTCTTTTACCGCTAGAAAGTCGCTCCATAGCGGTACTCATATCATTCGACGACGCCATCAAATTACGCTGTGCGTTGAGTGATGCAATGTTCGAGTTAATTACCATTGGCATGAGATTTCTCCTCACATCCACGACACAGGTTGTAGGTGTCGTGCAAAGTTCTGTTTCTTTCCGCTAAATGGAGCCGATGCCCCTTCGTGTAAACTTTTATCGGCGCGGCTTTTAGAAGCTTTAGCAGAAATATTAAAAATCTTTTGTTGGGAAGTGCTTGCTTTGCATATGGTGTATGCTTTGTTTGAGCGCAACACGAGAAGGAGACGACAGGATGGCTGATGATGTTACGCTGGATCAGCTCGCAGAGGACATTGCGCTAAAGACAGAAGCACTGGCTCAAGCTGCGGCTAACGATTCGTTGGAGAAGTTTAAAGAAGTGATGCGCGCCAGAGATGACTTGGTTTTGCGTTTAGAAACTGAGGCACTCAGTGTGCAGGATCCTCAAAAGGTCAGACACGTGCTCACAAAGGCACGTGACCTTAACAATTCGCTAGTGGAGCAGCTTGAAAAGGACCAGAAGCAACTACTCGATACCAAATCAAAACTCATGACGGGGCGTCAGATGCAGCAGGCGTACAGCGAAAACAAATAACCATCACGCGTAACTCTACCTACAGGATATTTGCCGTCCTTTTACTCAGGAACTTTGCGGCCTTATATGTAGTCGAAAAGCGATAACCCCTGAATTTTAGCGAAAGAGGCAAAGCTAGCTTCCAAAGCCAACTGTCGCTTGGCAAGCTCGGTCGAGGCTGATGCGTAGTCTAAATCTTGAATTGACGAGAGGGTTGACTCCGTGAGCAATTTGAAATCTGTATTGCTGTACTCCGCGTTGTCTAGGCTATTCATTCGTGCCCCCAAGTTTGCTTGGCTCTCTGAAATGCGGTCCTGGGCTTCAGTTAACTGATCCAACATCCTAGCCATCTGACTGTTATACGCTTTTAACGCTTCAGGATCCCCCTGCACTGGGGTTTGAAGTGCATCGAACGTATCCAGCATCGCATTAAGTATGTTTGTGTCTTGCCGCTGATAGACAATACGCGCTTCTGAGGGAGGTGTGTAGGCTAGCTCGTGCTCGATTAGGGGTTGCTCGTCAGTGAGATCCAAAGCACTCGTTAAATCGAGATCGAGAGAAGCGTAAATATTATTATTGGTCCCGTCCCGGAGATCCAAATTCACAGAGCCTGCTTCAATGGCAGCTAAACTGTAGTCATATGTTGCAATCAACACGGTGGGGGCACTAGCGGAGTAAATCCCCACAGAGTAAGGCGTCAAAGCATTTGCACTATCGTAAGAGACGCTAAGACGAAGATCTCGTATGTCCCCAAGTTCCTGGGAAAACACTTCTGTATCAACCAAGTTCACCGAATCTATAAGTTCGCGTTGATCAGAGATCACCCGGATGCCTGGATCAGCCGTAATGCCTCCATCTACAGGGAGGTTTAGCGTTAAGGTTGCCCCATTCATCTCAACCGTCACATTCTCGTCTGCGATAGATTGCGCCGTGTAGTCAACCGCATTAATCGGGTTTCCGTTTGCATCGACAACGGGAACGCCAGCGCTATCGAGCAGAGAATAACGGACGATAGGGCCGGGAACTTTGTCAACGCTCAACCTTAAATCGCCTACAGTTTTTGCAAATTTCTCAAAAGCAGCTACGTCTGTTATTTCATAATCAGTCACAGCCGCAGCGAGATCACCGGTAATTTCTAATGATGGGTCGCCCTTCAGAGCCTCAAAAAGGTAGCTTCCAGTATCTGTCCCGTTGATAAAAGCAGAGCTCGCCACTTGAATTTCGCGCTGATTTGTATCCCCTTGATACTCGTATCTTCCATCTATTAGTTGATACGTCTGCGTGGTGCCTTTGCTTCCAGAGAACAGATATTCGCCTTTGGCATCACGAGAGTTCATAAGGTTTGCCATATAGCCAACCAATTGCTCAAACTCATAACTAATAATAAGTCTGTCTGAGTCCGTCAGCGTATTGTTAGCCGCTTGAATACTGAGTTCACGGGCTCGATCGAGCGCGATATTTATATCCGTTAGCGTTGTATCGCCCAAATCGAGACGTCTGCGCGTTGCGTCAATATTATTTTGAAAAACATCAAACTGCGCCAGCTCCCGCTTTAAGTTAACAACTTGATTCGCACCAACTGGATCATCGGCGAGCGACGTAAAGTTTTTTCCGCTTGCTATTTTATTCTGAATTTCAGCCAGCTTAGACTGGCCTTCCATCATATTTCGGTTAGCTTGAGTGTAAAGTTGTGTGGTCGAGATACGCATATAACTATCTCCTGTTTATCGAACAGCCGAAATCAGGCTATCGAATATATCCTGATAAGCTGTTATTAGGCGAGTGGACGCTGTGTAGGCCTGCTGGTACTGAATTAACCTAGCCGCTTCTTCGTCGAGGTTAACACCCCTCACACTCTCGAGCGCATCTTCGCTTGAGCTAAGAATAGATTGGTTAGCCATAAAGGACACTTTTATTACGTTAGCCTGCGTACCCACCTTTGCCAGCAGCTGCCCATAGGCATTTTGGTAATTAAACCCATCAATCGCCTCCGCACTCTGTAGGTTTGCCATAGAAAGAGCGTTGCTATTGTCAGACACCCCATCGACATTGAACTCAACAAGAAAGCGATCGCCAGCTTTAGGCAAATTCCGCAAGGTAATTTGGTAAAGATCGTTTCCGTCTAGATCTGTAAAGGTTATCGGCTCGCCGGAGGTATAAGTTAGGTTTTCCATCTCAGCAATCAACTCCGGATTTGCTGGGTCTCTAATATCAAAGACACTGAAAGTATACTCACCGTCGATAGGGGCGTTGAACACTATCTCTATCGGACGATCTAATTGTCCGGGGCGTAATGAAGAACTACCACCCCCATCAAGTATTTCAATAAGCTCTAATTCGACATTCCCATCATTTGCCTGTGCGGGAGTTACACGCAACGGTGAGGCCAGGGCCAAGCTGGCAGGATTTGTAACCTCTAAAGCAATATTCCTGGCACCCGTTACGGTGGGCTGCAGCAGGAAAAGATCGCCTTTTTGAGGCGTATCTGCACTCACTAACTTAAACGTAAAACCGTCTAGACTCACCGTAAAGGTGTTAGAAGATGCTTGAGGATAAACGGCACCCTGTTCGGGCACACCCGATCTGACAGTACTTTCTGAATCACGCAGATCCATTTTATTCGAATCAAAGATCGCCCCATCAGAAAGTCTCTTTATACGAAATGTATTTAAGCCTGTAATCTCTAACTCATAATCAGAGGCCGTAAGCTGACTGACGTCATAATAGCTCAGCTCTGACTCTGGACGGGTGAGTGTTTGATTTGTTCTTTTTGCATAAAACTGACCCTCCATTACAGCGCTAAAAAGGTCTTGTCCCATCAATCCATCTAGGTCCACGCCTTTGCGGTGCTGTTCATTCATCGTTTCAGTGAACACCATTGCGAGACGACCAATTTCGTTGCGTGTCGGCTGTAATATCTCATCCCTGTAGGAAAACAGACCGCCTAATTCGCCCTCACCCAATAAACTGGTAACGTCAGTAGCCTTAGTACCGCGAACTAATTGGACCTGTATCTGCGAAGGGTTGGGGTTACCATCTGCAACCGTCAACTTAGCGGCAGTCCCAGATGATACTAGCGGCTCGCCGCTCGCCAACACGACGGTTTGGGTAATACCCCCATCGGAGGAGACGACACCTACAGATACATAACGAGCGAGATCCTTCATCAGTTGAGTTCGCTCGTCCAAAAGCGTGTTGTAGTTTTGGCCAGACGAGGCAAGGCTACCGATTTTGACATTCAAGTTCGCCAAACTGCTCGTAATAGCATTTATGGAGCTAACAATCGAGCGCGACTCGCCACTCAACGTAGCAAGTTGATCTTCGAGGCGACTATCAAAGTTCTGAAATTTGGATACTAAAGAGTTAGCTTCGGCCAAAAACAGTTGGCGATTCGCAATAAAAAGCGGGTCATCTACTGTTCTCTGCATTGCAGCGAAGTAGCTATCCATCGCTGCGGAGAGATTGGTAGTTTCGGAGATCATTAGTTTGTCGAGTAGTTCAATCTTTCTAGACTGTTGCTCGGTCGAACTCAAAGCTGACTGGTCACGCCTTACCTGTTCCTCTAGAAATTGATCCGTGATGCGTTGAACATCCTGAATCGTCACACCCAATATAGGCGGTTCCTGCGTTGCAAAGTCAACGCGCTGACGAGAGTACCCCTCCGTGTTAACGTTGGAGATATTTTGCCCTGTGTATGCCAGCGCAGAGGAATTCGCATTAAGCGCCTGGGTACCGATACTTAGTAAGCTTGAACTCATTTTTTACACTCCCCAGCCAGAATATGGCTGAATAAAACGCTGTTAACCTTGCTTGTTGCCAACACCTAAGAGCGCGATTACGTCAGCACTCATAATGCGAGATATCTTGTTGGCATACTCGGGGTCGGTTGCGTATCCAGCCGCTTGGAGCTCTTGCAGGTAGCGAACAGGATTGTCCGCTTGCTCAAGAGCCTGCTGGTAGCGGCTACTGGTTTTCAAAAAATCTACATAATCCCTGAAACTCTCAGCATAGTTAGCGTAAGCGCGGAACTGCGCTTGCTCGGGTGCGGGGATACCGTCTTTGTACTCAAGCGTGCGCACACCCACAGAGTCACCGCTCCAAGATCCGCCTGCTTTGATATTGAATAGGTTGTAACTGGGCAGCCCTGAAGTCTGATCACGTGTAACGTGCTTTCCCCAGCCCGTCTCCAATGCTGACTGAGCCAGCAGCACCCGTGGATCTACACCCAATTCAGGCGCCATCTCCTCAGCCAATGGCAGAAGTTTCTCGACAAACTCTTGAGGTGATTCAAAGCGATCCGGTAGCGCCGCTGCAGCCTCAGAGGTAGTAAATGCTTTCAAAGCATCAGCAACATTCTCTACCATCTGGTTCATGGTATCTTGGGATGCTTTATCTGAGTTTTCATCCGCTTGCATCGCGCGGCTTAGCACAGCCGCAGCTGCAACACTGGCAGACTCATCATAGGTTTGCGCCAGTACTCGGCGTAGCTGCATAGCCTGGGTTTCAGCTTGCGTCATGCCGGGTGCCTCTTGCTGCAAAGCTGGCGTACCAGGCGTTCCTCCGAGCTGACGCACAATCACATCTGCAAGGCCAATTCCATTGCCCTGAGTGGCCAGATCGGTGGTCATCTGCTGATCAAGCATGGACTGGAAGAACTGCGTCTCTGAGCTGTTGAAGTAGCTATCCTCTGAGAAGCTGTTGCTCGCTTCGCGCATACTTTTGAGCATCATGTTCATGAACATCTGCTCAAACTGCTGGGCAACCTCTTTCAGTGCGGCGTTTTTATCCGTACCCGCCTTTGCTTTCAGCTTGTTGAGCTGGCTTAGATCGGTATAAAGCTGGCTTGTAGGATTTTTAGGATCGATAGCCATATCAAATTACCATCAGCTCGGCACGCAACGCACCTGACTGTTTTAGGGCTTCAAGTATTGCCATCAGGTCACCCGGTGCGGCACCCACCGCGTTTACCGCCTCAACGACCGACTGCAAGGTTGCGCCCGGCTCGAACTGGAACATCCGACCCGAGTTTTGATCTACCTCTATACCGGTACGTGGAGAGATAACTGTCTCCCCCTGCGCCAAGGCATTGGGCTGGGTTACACCAAGGTTTTCGTTGATAGACACGGTTAACCCACCATGCGTGATAGCAACGGGCGAAATCCGAACGTTCTGACCTATTACAATAGTGCCGGTACGAGAATTGATAACTACTTTCGCAACTTCTGCTGCAGGTGTAACTTCGAGATTCTCCAATACCGAGAGAAATGAGACCCGCTGGTCTGCGGCTCTGGGTGCGCGCACCTGAATTGAAGTTGCATCCATCGCCAATGCGACTTGCGGCCCTAGCAAAGCATTGATCTGCTCGGCAACGCGGCGCGCCGTTGTGAAATCGGGCTTGTTGAGGTTTAGAACCAACGAGTCACCTTGATTGAATGAAGTAGGCACAACACGCTCAACAGTTGCACCGTTAGCGATGCGGCCCACACTTGGGACGTTCAACGATAGACGTGAGCCATCCCCCCCCTGCACACCGAAGCCTGAGACCACTAGATTGCCCTGAGCCAGTGCGTAGACCTGACCGTCAGCCCCTTTAAGTGGCGCCATTAGCAGACTACCACCGCGTAAGCTGCTGGCATCACCAATAGCGGAGACCGTAATGTCGATAGACTGACCCGGCTTGGCGAAAGGAGGCAGATCTGCATGTATTGCTACCGCTGCAATATTTTTAGACTGGGGATTCACATTGGGCGGAATCACGACGCCAAAGTTATTCAACATATTGCGGAAGGTTTGAGAGGTAAACGCTGTCTTATCACCCGTGCCATCTAAGCCAACCACCAAACCGTAGCCAACCAACTGGTTTGAGCGCACGCCGGCAACCGAGGTGAGGTCTTTGATACGGTCGGCCTGAGCAACCGTAGTTGCTGCCAGCATTACCAGTGCAAATACTGAATTAAACAGTTTCATAGTAACCTCCTTTAGAGGAACCACATTGGGCTGATGAAGAATTTGGCCAACCAACCCATCGTGTTGGTGTCATGTACAGCACCCGTACCGCTATAGGTGATGCGAGCATCAGCTAGGCGTGTGGAAGATATGGTGTTAGATGCGTCTATGTCTTGTGGCCGGACAATACCGGATACTCGGATGTACTCGTCGCCCTGGTTTAGCGTTAACCACTTCTCACCGCGGACCAGCAGCGTTCCGTTAGGACGCACTTCATGGACAGTGGCCGTAATCTGACC